>CAVFAM010000452.1:0-6331 GCA_963620375.1 Bacteroidaceae bacterium | reverse complement strand
AAAACCCAAGCGTGTAAGAAACATCTTCATCTGGGCTGGTGTGGTGTTCTGTGCCTCATCCAGGATAATGAAGGCATTGTCAAGGGTTCTGCCTCGCATATATGCAAGAGGTGCCACTTCAATCAAGCCCTTCTCCATGTTTTTCTGAAAGCTCTCTGCTCCCATAATCTGATAGAGGGCATCGTACAGAGGTCTTAAGTATGGGTCTACCTTGCTCTGTAAATCTCCCGGCAGAAAGCCCAGCTTTTCCCCTGCCTCAATAGCAGGTCTGGTTAAAATAATTCTGCCCACCTCTTCATTTTTAAAGGCAGTAATAGCCATTGCCATGGCAAGATAAGTCTTTCCTGTTCCTGCCGGTCCCATGCCAAATACAATCATCTTTTTCCTGATTGCATCCACATATTCCTTCTGACCGATTGTTTTCGGCTTAACAGGCTTTCCTGTTATAGTATGGCATATTATATCCTTATCTATTTCAACAATAGAATTGCCCTTATGCTCCTCCAAAAGTGCCAGTGCATAGTTCACATTCTGCTCAGTAATAACATTACCACGTTTAGACAGCTCAAGAAGCTGATTAAAAACCTCCATGGCTCCCTTTGCATTTGGCTCGCTTCCAATTATTTTTAACTGATCCTCCCTGAGTACTATTGTGACCCCCAGGGTTTTCTCAATCTTTTTGGCGAATGCGTCAAACTGTCCGAAAACATTCTGCACATGCTCCTTAGGCATAGTTATTATTGCTTCGTTTAAACTCATATATTTACCTTTCATTCAGTAAGAGTATTTTACAATGGATTCGATTGTCTTCAAATGTATATTTAAGTACAGACAATCACCCACTTTATCCATCATAACATTTTTAGACAAAATTAAAACCCCATTTTCTTCCAAATCGCAAACATATTTGTCGGTATAGGCATCTGCAAGCTTTAAAAGCATGGCATCATCCTGTCTTAAAAAGCCTGAATTATAACATAGCTTTTTGCTTTCTACCCTGTCAGTGTATCCCAGCACATCTGCATCACTGCACACATAGTAGCTGTCCTTTACCTCCAGATTATCATCCAGTATGTCCTGCCGGGCAGAGACCAGAAGCTCTCCCTCTAAAACAGTATCGCCCTTTTTCACCACAGGTGTGCCCTGGCGGGTCACAATACTGTAGATTACAGCGTCAGCCTTTGCAACTATATCCCTGCACTCCCCCTGCCCTATATGCTCAGGTTCTGTCGCCTCCCTGACCTCCACATACAGGACATTTCCTTTTATGCCTACAGTATCCCATGTGATATTGTTAAATTTTTCCCTGAGAAGATACTCTGCCCTGGTGCAGTCATATGAGCTAATCCAGGTTCCTGTCCCTAAATTATTGTCATTCATATATGCTTCAATGCTCTCGCTCATTGCCCTCTCACAGCCCATGACAACAACTGATGATATCTTAAGGGTCTTCCAGTACAAAAATGTGACTATCAGGATAAATGGCAGAAGGCAGTACCAGTACTTCATAAAAGGCTTATAGAGCCTGTATATGCCCACCCTGCCTATAACCCTGGATTTGGTTTTTGTCTTTTTTAAATGCTTTTTCATCTGATAATAGTCATTTGTATCTATCATACAGGTGTATTCATCAGGTGAAGCATATTTCAGGTCATATAATTCTATATCATTACCAGAGCATAAATTTATGAATCTACGAACATTATTTCCCTTGAGCGATATTTTAATTCTACTCATATGCCGGCAAAAGAAATCTGCTCTATATATCCTTCCACGACAATGCAGTCCTTTGAATACTCAGAAATTGACATACCTCTCCCCTTAATAGAAATAATGTTGGATTTAGCAAGAATCTCCACCAGTTCATCGTTAAAGCATCTGATTCCTCTGTGATTTTCAATAATCAGTTCCAGATTACCATACATGGTAATATATGGTATTCCAAGCACGATATCTTTTGGAAGTTCCATTGCTTCAAAAATTTTACTCATAATAGATTATATGAATCTACATTATATTCAATTCCTATTTATGGTAGGGTTCATTGTTCATAATTCTAAAGCCCCTGTATATCTGCTCCAGGAGGATAACTCTCATTAACTGATGGGGAAATGTCATCCTCGAAAAGCTGAGCTTCATGTCAGCCCTCTTAAGGACATTATCGCTGAGTCCCAGTGAGCCTCCTATGACAAAATATATATGGCTGTTGCCTGTGACAAAAAGATTATTCATCTTCTGTGACAGTTCCACCGAGTCAAGCTGCTTTCCATCTATTGCCAGGCATATGACATAGCCGTCATCCTTTATAGCCTTAAGGATTCTCTCTCCTTCCTTATCCTTAACAAGATTTATCTCCACATCTGTGGACTGCTCCTCTGTCTTTTCGTCAGCAACCTCTGCGATATTAAGCTTTGTATACCGTGATAATCTCTTTGAATACTCCTTAACCGCATCCTGATAAAATTTTTCTTTTACTTTTCCTACACATACTATTGTAATTTTCATAGGACGATTATAACATATAAAATCAAATTAAAGAAAATAATAAATAAGTAATGGAAATATACAGGAAGAATGGTATAATCAATTTATACTAATGTGGAGGTGGGAAAATGAAAGAATTAGAAGAACGTATTAAAAAAGAAGGGCATGTAATAGGAACAGACATCTTAAAGGTCGATAAGTTTTTAAACCATCAGGTCGATCCCGTTCTAATGGCCCACATCGGAGATGAATTTGCAAATCATTTCAAGGGTAAAGGCATCACTAAGGTTGTTACTATTGAAAGCTCCGGCATCGCTCCTGCACTTATGACTGCAGCAGCACTTGGAGTTCCAATGATTATCTTAAAGAAGCAGCCTTCAAAGGTATTAAATGACAGATTGTACCAGACTCAGGTAAATTCATTTACCACAGGCAAAAATTATGATTTATGCCTCTCTGCTGATGTTATAACATCCGATGATCATGTGCTTATCATTGATGATTTTCTCGCAGACGGAGAAGCCGCTACAGGTGCAATCCGCTTAATCAGAATGGTTCATGCCACTGTGGCTGGAATCGGTATCTTAATAGAAAAGTCCTTTATGCCAGGACATCAGAAGCTTAACGCCCAGGGCTATGATGTATACTCGCTTGCCAGAATAAAGAGCATGGGAAATGGCACTTTGGAATTTGAAGATTAATACATAACATGCTTAAAAGCCTCCACTCCTTTTTCAAGGAATGGAGGCTTTTTTCTAGTTATAAAATACAAATCTGCCCTTGTATACATCGCTGAACTTTTCAGTCTTAGGATTGTATATGACAACAGACAGGACATTATTTCCTACAGGAACGGTTATCCCTCCTGCATACTTTTCAGAATCAATGCTAGGGTCTGAAGAGTCCCATGTATAATATGCTTCACAGCCCGCCGGTACATCAACCAAAACTGTTGTCTCAGCTGAAAATGTACCACCGTCCGGATTTACAACCGGGAGGTCTGGCTCCTTAAATTCTATCTTGTACCTTTCGGAAACCACATCGCTGTATAAGCCCTTATCAGATTTTGCAGCTGCCTTTATGGTGTAGCTGCCCTCCTCATCAAATTTGATGTCGGTGTCAAACACATCACCATACTGGATTGGGTCCTTGCCATCCGTAGTGTAATAAATAACTGTCGAATCAGAGCTTACAGATAATCCTACACTTATCTCACTGTCATAGGTGCCGCCATCCAGGCTGAATACAGGTGGGGTAACTATATAATCATCAAATAATGCCAGTATCTTTGCATCACTGACATTTTCTGCAAGGCTGGCAATAGCTTCATAATCCTCTTTAGACTCATATATGGATATGAGCTGTCTGTAGCTGTCTATCTGGCTTGCATCCAGGGAGATAATTTCCTTATACAAAATCATGGCTGAGTCGGTCTCATCCTGCTCCATGTAAATATCAGCAAGTGCATATCTCACATCAATATTATCCTTATCAAGCGCCAGCGCTCTCTCATAATATTCTACAGCCTTGACATTGTCCGCATTCTTTTCAGCTTTCTCTGCCTGCTCAACCTGATAATCAAAGGAATTGTTCTGCTTATTCTTTATAGATGATACAAGGACGAAAACAAGGATTATCACAGCCAGGGAGATAACCACAGCAGATATTATGATTATCTTCTTCTGCTGTTCTCTCTTTGCCCGCAGCTCTTCCTTCTTTTTCTTCTCTGCACGGGCCTTCTTCTGCTGTTCACGGGAAAGCTTATCATTTTCTGCCCCGCTTCCTATAAGCCCATTTATATAGTCGTCCTCGAACTCATTGTAATCGGGAACTATCTGTGCCTCTTTTCCGCAGGCCGAACAATAGATACATCCTTCTTTAATTTCTGCGCCACAATAAATACATCTCATGTAGATTAGAGTCCCTTCTTTTCCATTGCACTTACACAGTTGCTCATCAGCATAGCGATAGTCATAGGTCCAACGCCGCCTGGAACTGGTGTTATATATGATGCAAGAGGTTCTACCTCATCAAATTTTACGTCTCCGCATAATTTATTGTTCTCATCTCTGTGGATTCCAACATCAATTACAACTGCACCTTTTTTTACATATTCTGCATCAATATACTGTGGCCTGCCGATTGCCACGATTAGAATATCTGCTTCCCTGCATATCTCCTTGAGATTTTTGGTCTTTGAATGGCAGATTGTAACAGTAGCATTTTCCCTGAGCATCAAAAGAGCCATAGGTTTTCCTACAATATTGCTTCTTCCAACGATTACACAATGCCTGCCAGCAATCTCAATATTGCTGCGCTTCAAAAGCTCTATAATGCCGGCTGGAGTACATGACACAAAACCCGGCTGCCCGATTACAAGGCTTCCCACATTCTGAGGGTGGAAACCATCCACATCCTTTTCAGGTGAGATTGCATTGATAATCTTATCCTCATCTATATGGTCTGGCACAGGCAGCTGACAGAGTATGCCCTTTATGCTGTCGTCAGCATTGAGCTTTGCTATTAAAGCCAGAAGCTCCTCCTCTGTGGTCTCCTCTGGAAGCTCATATGATACAGAGCCTATTCCCACATATTCACAGGCTCTCTTTTTGTTGCCCACATACACAGATGAAGCAGGGTCATTTCCTACCTGAATGACAGCAAGGCTGCATTCTCTTCCCTCACTCTTATACTGTGCCACCTTTTCTTTTAATTCATCCTTTATTTCCTTGGAAATCTGTTTTCCGTCAATTAAATTAGCCATAAATCTCCCTTATATCCCTATATTAGAATAATCCTGTTATTTTTCCATTATCGTCTACATCTATGCCATATGCTGCTGGTGACTTTCCAAGTCCCGGCATTATCATAATCGAGCCATTTACTGCAACTACGAAGCCTGCTCCTGCTGATGCGTATACCTCTCTGACATTGATTGTAAATCCACTAGGTCTGCCAAGCTTCTTGGCATCATCTGACAGAGAGTACTGTGTCTTTGCCATACATACAGGCAGGTTTGACATGCCAAGCTCTGTGATACGCTTTAGCTCTCTCTCAGCAGCTGGTGAGTAAGTAACTCCGTCAGCTCCATAAATTTCCTTTGCTACTGTCTCAATCTTTTCCTTCAATGATAAATTATCATCATAAAGCACCTTAAAATCACTCTTCTTGGTCTCAAGTGTTTCAAGCACCTTGTTTGCAAGGGTGATTCCGCCCTCACCGCCCTTTTCCCATACCTCAGAAAGGGCAAATTCGCAGTCCCTCTCTTTGCAGAACTGCTCTATGAAATCAGTCTCTGCCTTTGTGTCTGTGACGAATGAGTTTAAGGTAACTACAACTGGCACACCAAACTTGTGCAGGTTCTCTATGTGCTTCTCAAGGTTTACAATACCAGCCTTTAAGGCTTCCAGATTCTCCTCAGATAATTTGTCCTTTGGAACACCTCCATTGTACTTAAGTGCTCTGACTGTCGCTACAAGAACAACTGCATCCGGCTTAAGTCCTGCCTTTCTGCACTTAATATCAAAGAACTTCTCTGCACCTAAGTCTGCGCCAAAGCCAGCCTCTGTAACCACATAATCAGCGAGCTTTAAGGCTGTCTTTGTGGCTCTTACAGAGTTACAGCCATGAGCAATATTTGCAAATGGTCCACCATGTACAAATGCTGGTGTATGCTCAAGGGTCTGTATTAAGTTTGGCTTTAAAGCATCCTTAAGAAGGGCTGCCATAGCTCCTGTTGCCTTTAAATCCTCTGCTGTGACAGGCTTTCCGTCAAAGCTGTATGCAACAATAATTCTGCCAAGACGTCTCTTTAAGTCTGCCATATCATCTGCCAGACAAAGTATTG
>CAVFAM010000451.1:0-4304 GCA_963620375.1 Bacteroidaceae bacterium | reverse complement strand
TGATAACATATGTCAGGTCATCCACCTGCTCATAGCCTGTTGCCAGATTTGGCTGGAATGAAGAATCCTTTGTATCAAATTTGAATAAGTTATCATAGACGTTATTTACAACTAACTCTGTTCCGTAGGCATTACACTGGGCAGGGTCAAAGGTATCTATGTCAGACTGAAGCGCCACATTGAATACCCCCTCCTTAACCTCTGCTGCTGCCTCACTTCCTCCTGTACCTGAAGCTGGCTCACTGCTGCAGCCCACAAGGGATGCAACCATCGCTGTCACCATTAAAATAGATATTACTCGTCTTTTCATAACATTTTTCCTCCTATCTCTCGTACACTACTTTTCCATTAAATATAGTCATAACAGAGCAGCAGTCCTTTATATCATCTTCATCAATTGCAAACAGATTTCTGTCTGCAACTGTGATGTCCGCATATTTTCCAGCTTCAAGAGTACCAACCTTGTCCTCCATGCTGTTTATGTAGGCTCCCTCTATGGTGTAGCCCTTGATACACTGCGCCAGTGTCAGCTTCTCGTCCGGCGACATGGTGCCGTACTGGGTGCCATCCAAATCCCTCTTGGTCACGCCCATATAGATATTTTCATAGGTCTTGAATGTGACAACCGGGTAGTCTGTACCGAGTGCAATGTGGGCACCGCCATCCTTTATTGATTTAAAAGCCCATTCATATTTAGCCCTCTCCAGACCGACTCGGTATAGCTTTTCTCCCCTGTCTAATATCTGGTGTCTTGGCTGCATGGAAGCGATTACACCAAGCTTGCCAAATCTTGGTATGTCATCCGGGTTTATGACCTCTATATGCTCTATGGCATTTCTGATACCGGTCATGTCATTGACCTTTCCTGATTTCTCGTAGGAATCAAGAGCCTCTCTGACTGCCCCATCACCGATACAGTGGATTCTACAGCTAAGCCCCAGACTGTTTGCTTCTCTCACCCACTCATCCAGCTTGTCCTGTTCTACGGCAGGCACTCCCTTTTCCTCAGGATTGTCTGCATATGGCTCAAGCATTACTGCCGTAAAGGTCGCTGTCACACCATCCAGAATGTTTTTAACTCCTGCTATATGCAGCTCATCTGATGAAAAATAATCCTTATAGGGAAGCACTTCCTTTAGCTTCTCCGGCTTGAAATTGGTGCCCGGATAGATGTAGAGGCGGATTGTCATCTTGCCCTCTGTATCTATGTCCTTCATGTGCTTGAAGTCGGTCTTTAGATTTTCAGGAAGTACAAAATTCACATCGGAAAAAGCTGTGATTCCCTGCTCGTTAAGGGCATGCATCAGAGCTTCCTGGTCTGCCCTGTCTTTTTTCTCCTGCTCCTCAGGTGATATGGCAAACAGGCTTTCAAGCTTTGCCATAACTTTAAATCCAGCCTCCCTAACCACTCCTGTAGGATTGTCATTCTCATCGACTAATACGTGTTCCCTGTCAAGCTCCTCCACCATGTCCTTAAGTCCACACAGCTCCATAGCCTTTGTGTTGAGCCACAGCGAATGTAAATCCGATGCAATTAAATAGACAGGTCTGTCCGGTACATATCTGTCAAGCGATGCTGCCGTTGGAAACTTAGCATCATCTCCCCAATAAGAAAGGTACCACCCCTGCCCTTTAATCATCTCTATATCCTTATGTGCCTCAGCAAATTCCCCAATCGCTTTTGCACACTCTTCTTCAGAGCTAAACCGCTCCATATCATGAAGTGCAACCTCTCCCATATATGTTGCACCTGATGTGTAGTGGCCATGGCTGTCAACAAAGCCCGGCATTATGAGCTTATCCCCAAATTCCTTTACCTCTGTATCAGGTCCTTCGTATTCTTCTATATCTTTTCTATCTCCTACTGCAATTATCTTTTTCCCTTTTATTGCGACTCCTCCTGCAAAGGGCTCATCCTTCACCGAATCAAATATTGCATCAGAGTATAGAATCAAATCTGCTGTCATTTTCTAATCCTCCTTTACCAGAGATACTACAAAAGGCGCAGTCACTTTCCTGACTGCGCCTTTGCAATAGTTCCTTTTCTTTGAAACATATTGTATTACTTTTAAATTATTTTACAATTACACAAAAAGGCTAAAAATGTACTACTTATTAAGTATTTTTGCCGGTAATTGCTGGGTTATGCAGTGAATATTTCCTCCACCGTATACTATTTCCTTAGTCTTGACCCCCACTACTTCCTTATCCGGATATATCTCCTTAAGCTGGGCTATGGCAAGCCTGTCGTTTTCATCATCATATTGAGGTACGATGACCCCATTGTTTGTCACCAAATAGTTCAGATAGGATGCTATACATATCTCTCCGCTTTTTCTCGGCACTGTTCCTGCCACCCTGTCGATTGTCTCTGCCCCTTCTAAAAGCACCAGCTTTGACGGGGTACACACCTTATGCACCTTAAGCTTCCGTCCCCTGGCATCTGTCATCTCGCTAAGAGCCTTATAGTTAGCCTGCGCCACCTTGTAAAATGGGTCAGACTTATTCTCTGTGTAAATGCAGGCAACCTCACCCGGTCTCACAAAACACGCCACATCATCCACATGACCATTTGTCTCATCCGGGTCTATGCCATCCTTAAGCCACAAGACCTTCTCGCAGCCCAGATATTCCTTTAGCTTTGCTTCTATCGCTGATTTTGACATATGGCTGTTTCTGCCCTCTGACAAGAGACACATCTCTGTGGTAAGCACTGTACCCTCCCCATCCACATGGAAGCTGCCACCCTCCAGAACAAAATCATCCAGCCTGTAGCTGTCTATGTCCTCAAGCTCGCAGATTTTCTCTGCTATGGCATCATCTGCATCCCATGGAAAGTACAAGCCATCCACCAGACCGCCCCAGGCATTAAAGCACCAGTCGCAGGCTCTGCGCTCACCCTTGTCGTTTACCAGAAAGGTCGGTCCACAATCCCTGCACCAGGCATCATCTGAGCTCATCTCAAGCACTCTTATATCTCTCGGCAGACGGGCTCTGGCATTGGCATACTGGCTTCGGTTTGCAAGCATGGTTACTGGCGTGAATCTGCTTATAGCCTTTGCCACATTGGCATAGGCTTCCTGGGCAGGCTTGGCTCCTGCCCGCCAGTTATCTGTCCTCTCTGGCCATATCATATATATTCTCTCCTGGGGTTCAAACTCCCCCGGCATCCTGTAGCCATCCTGCTTTGGACTTGTCTTTTTAATTCTTCTTGCCATATGCTTATCCTCTACTTTCCGTGAGTCAATAGTGTCTTGTACATCTCCGGACGTCTGTCCCTGAATATACCCCACTCTCTTCGCTCCCTTGCAAGCTCGTCTAAGTCAAATTCATGCACCAATACTGTTTCCGTGCAGTCATCTGCCTGCTCCACAATCTCTCCATGATTGTCTGCTATAAAGGAGCTGCCATAGAAGGTCATCTCAGAGTCCTCATCTGTCTCCCTGCCGATTCTGTTTGAAGCCACAACTGGCATCATATTTGCTGCAGCATGTCCTGCCATGGTATTTCTCCAGTGAATTCTTGAATCTTTTTTAAGGGTCGGCTCTGAACCTATGGCTGTCGGGAAAAGCAATATCTCTGCTCCAAGCAGGGCAAGACTTCTGGCTGTCTCAGGGAACCACTGGTCCCAGCATATTCCTACGCCGATTCTGCCGTACTTTGTATTCCATACCTTAAAGCCTGTGTCTCCCGGTGTGAAATAAAATTTCTCTGCATATGGCAGTCCGTCTGGTATATGGGTCTTTCTGTATACACCAAGGACTTCCCCATCTGCGTCTATGATTGCTATTGAGTTAAACTGTGTGTTGCCTACATTCTCAAAAAAACTGATTGGGAGAACTACGTCCAGCTCTTTGGCTAATTTCTTGAAATGCTCTACGGCTGGATTTTCTTCCAGCGGGGTGGCTAGCTCTATGTAATCGTATTTCTGGAGCTGGCAGAAGTATGGGGTCTCGAAAAGCTCCTGGAGCAGGATGATGTTTGCTCCTTTTTGGGCGGCTTCCCGTACCAGATGGTCAGCTTTGTCTAATGTGGCTTTACGGTTCCAGGTGCAGGGCATCTGGGTGGCGGCTATTTTTATGTTTCGCATTTTTTGTCCTCGCTTTCTACTTAACTATATAGGTTCAATTTGACGCTTCCCACTTTCAGGATATGAATACCGACTTTAGGGTTGGGCAGGGCTACAAGAAAATTTAAGCCGAGTTCTGGATATAAGATTTTCTAAATGTTCTGATATAAGTATTGGCTGCTTGACGCAACCGCTCGACATTCGCCATCCATGGCTCAGGTCTCGCTCTCGGCAA
>CAVFAM010000450.1:0-4823 GCA_963620375.1 Bacteroidaceae bacterium | reverse complement strand
AAGCAGGTGTTCATTTCGGACATCAGACAAGAAGATGGAACCCTAAGATGGCTCCATACATCTACACAGAGCGTAATGGTATTTACATCATCGACTTACAGAAGTCTGTAGGAAAGGTTGATGAGGCTTATGATGCAATCTCTGATATTGCAGCACAGGGTGGTACAATCCTTTTCGTTGGTACAAAGAAGCAGGCACAGGATGCTATCAAGAGTGAGGCTGAGCGTTGTGGTATGTACTATGTAAACGAGAGATGGTTAGGTGGAATGCTTACAAACTTCCGCACAATCCAGAGCCGTATCGCAAGACTTAAGGCTATTGAGACAATGGCAGAGGATGGAACATTTGATGTACTTCCTAAGAAGGAAGTTATCGCACTTAAGAAAGAGTGGGATAAGCTTGAGAAGAACATCGGTGGAATCAAGGATATGAAGAGAATCCCAGACGCTATTTTCGTTGTAGATCCAAAGAAAGAGCATATCTGTATTCAGGAGGCTCAGGCACTTGGAATCACACTTATCGGTATTGCTGATACAAACTGTGATCCAGACGAGCTTGATTATGTAATTCCTGGTAATGATGATGCTATCAGAGCAGTTAAGCTTATCGTATCTAAGATGGCAGACGCTGTTATCGAGGCTAAGCAGGGTGCAGAGGAAGTTGTTGCAGACGAAGCAGCTGAGGAAGCTCCAGTAGAAGAGTAATTATTGAAAATATATGAGGTGACCCATGTGGCCACCTCAAAGTGAATTCGGAGGAAAAGAAGATGGCTATTACAGCAGGAATGGTAAAAGAGCTGCGTGAGATGACTGGTGCAGGAATGATGGACTGCAAGAAGGCTTTGACAGAGACAAACGGAGATATGGATGCAGCTGTTGAAGTTTTAAGAAAAAGCGGTGCAGCTAAGATGGAGAAGAAGCAGAGCAGAATCGCTGCTGAAGGTATTGCTCGTGTAGCAGTAGACGGAAATGTTGCAGTTGTTGCAGAGGTTAACTCTGAGACAGACTTCGTTGCTAAGAACGAGACATTCCAGGAGTTCGTTCAGACTGTTGCTGATACAGCACTTGCTTCAGACTTAAATGGTGGAGCAAACGGAGAGGATATCGAGGCTCTTCTTGCTACAAACGGACTTAATGATTTACTTGTTGAGAAAACAGCTACAATCGGAGAGAAGTTATCTGTTCGTAGATTTGCAAAGGTAACAGGTGATGTAGTTACTTCTTATATCCATGGAGGCGGAAGAATCGGTGTTGTTATCGCTGCAAATGGTGCAAGCGATGATGCAGCTAAAGAGGCTCTCACAAATATCGCTATGCAGGTAGCAGCTATGAACCCACAGTATATCAGTAGAAATGATATCTCTGATGAGGAGCTTGCTAAGATTAGAGAGATTACTGTAGACAGTGCTTTAAATGATGCTACAACTCTTCCAAAGCCAATCCTTAACAAATTACTTGATAAGGCTATCAACGAGAAGTTATGGAGCGATGAGGACATCAATAACTTTGAAGAGCACAAGAACAATATGAACTATGTATGGAACTTCCTTTCAGATGCAGCTAAGGCTACACTTGCAGAGTTAGCTATGGCAGATAAGGCTGCTATCACAGCTGAGAAGATGTTCGGTGGTGTTGTAGAAGGTCGTGTGTCTAAGCAGTTAAAGGAGATTTGTCTTCTTGACCAGACATATGTTAAGGCTGAGGATGGAAAGCAGTCTGTAGCTAAGTATCTTGAGTCAGTTTCTAAGGACCTTGTAATCAAAGAGATGGTTCGTTTTGAAGTTGGTGAAGGAATGGAGAAGAAGCAGGAAGATTTCGCTGCAGAGGTTGCTGCACAGATTAAGGGCTAATTTTTCAGATTATACTTTAGACCGTAAGGAATTTCCTTGCGGTCTTTTGCTTTTTGTTCTTTACAACATAGTAAAATATGATAAAATAATAAAGGAAATTACTCTCTGGAGGTCTAAATGAGTACAGAAGAGCAGGAAAAGCTACAACAGCAGAGAGACAGGAGAAAGAGGATAAACAGATTAAAGACTGGCATGATAATGGCAATCTTTATATGGATGATTGTATCTTTTGTCGCTATAGTTGCTTTGATAGTTTGTTTGGTTAAAACTAATATTCGATTAAATAAGCTGCTGGATTCAGGCGTAAAGTCAGAAGCTGTGACAGAGACATCATCTGCATCCCAGACAGAGTCGGAAGCTGATTCTGAGCCTGAGAATGCATATGCAAATGTTGTCACTGGAATAGATACAGATGATAATATTGCACAGGAGGGAGATGCCCATTATGTGTATCTGACCTTTGACTCTGAGCCGGGCGAGAATACAGGACTGATTCTGGATGCATTAGCACAAAAAGGCGTTAAGGCTACTTTTTTTGTGACAGGGGATGATTCGGGAGAGAATGAGGCTGTATATAAGCGGATTGTAGATGAAGGACATACCATAGGCATGAATTCATACTGCAACAAGTACAGCACGATATATTCTTCTACAGATGCATTTGATTTGGATTACTTACAGATTCATGATTATATTTACAATACTACTGGTGTGGACTCAAAATTTTATCGCTTTCCAGGTGGAAGCAGTAATGAAATCAGTAATGTAAATATGGCAGAGTTTGTCAGCATCTTAAATCAGAATAATGTTGCATATTTCGATTGGAATGTCTCTGCTGGTGATGCTTCAAATGATTACACAGTGGATGATATTGTGAAAAATGTAACAGAGGGCGTCTCAAAATATAAGACGTCGGTTGTGCTCTTGCACGACAATTCAAACAAGTCAACAACGGCTGAGGCTATAGGACCTCTGGTGGATGCCTTGCAGGCTATGCAGGCTGAGATTTTGCCGATTGATGAGAATACATATGTCGTTCAATATATTAAGGCATACAGTGTTGAATGAGAGTAAATGGAGGAAACAGTATGGGATTATTTAAGGAATTCAAAGACGATTTATCTTCAGCTGTTAATGAACTTGTTCCGGGTGGAGAAGAAGTTAATACAGCAGAAAATGTAGATAACCTTGTGGTAGATACATTGGGTGAAGATGTTGATGTGGAATCTGAACTTTCTAAGCTTGATGGACTGCTTGAGAAAGTTGAGGAACCAAAAGCAGGTACACCTGTCATGAGGGAAAGAGAAGCAGTTACAGCCAGAACAGAGGCAAGACCAATAACAAAAGAGGAGAGTACAAAATCAATGAGTGATACAACAACAATGAACAACAATATGGTAAACCCAGCAGAAATCGAGGATGAGACTTCTTTAATTACTGCAAGCACAACATTAACAGGTGACCTTATGTCAGCTGGTTCTTTCGATATCCAGGGAACAATCAATGGTAATGTTTCTTGTAACGGAAAGATTGTTGTTACAGGTACAATTAACGGAAACACAAGTTCATCTGAGTTCTTCGCAGATGTTGCAAAGATTGAGGGAGAGGTTGTCAGCACAGGTACAGTTAAGATTGGTGCTGGTTCAGTTATCATTGGAAATATTTCAGCCGCTTCAGCAGTTATCGCTGGTGCTGTAAAGGGTGATATTGATGTACAGGGACCTGTTGTAGTTGATACATCAGCAGTTATCATGGGAAATATCAAGTCTCGTTCAGTACAGATTAATAATGGTGCTGTTATCGAGGGATTCTGTTCACAGTGCTATGCTGATATTGATGTTCAGGGATTATTCGAGGGCAAATAGTAAAGGAGCCGTTTTATGGGACGCATTTTATTAAAGCTTAGTGGAGAAGCATTAGCAGGAGACAAGCATCATGGCTTTGATGAGCCGACTGTTACAGAGGTTGCAAAGCAGGTTAAACAGCTTGTAGACAAGGGTACACAGGTTGGTATTGTCATAGGCGGAGGTAACTTCTGGAGAGGAAGAACCAGTGAGACTATTGACAGGACAAAGGCAGACCAGATTGGTATGCTTGCCACAGTTATGAACTGTATATATGTTTCTGAGATATTCAGATCTGTTGGCATGATGACAGCAGTTCTCACTCCGTTTGAGTGTGGTTCAATGACCAAATTATACTCAAAGGACAGAGCAAATAAGTATTTTTCAAAGAATATGGTTGTATTTTTTGCTGGTGGTACAGGACATCCTTATTTCTCTACAGATACTGCAACTGTTTTGAGAGCGATTGAAATCGAGGCAGATGGTATTTATCTTGCAAAGGCAATTGATGGAGTATATGACAGTGACCCTAAGACAAATCCAGATGCTAAGAAATATGATGAAGTATCTATTGAAGAGGTAATAGACAAAAAGCTTGCAGTTGTCGATTTGACAGCATCTATTATGTGCATGGAAAACAGGATGCCGATGTATGTGTTCGGACTTAATGAAGAAAACAGCATTGTTAAGGCATTATCTGGTGAGTTTAACGGCACAAAGGTAACTGTATAATTCGGAGGTAAAGATGGACAGTAGATTAAATGTATACGAAGAAAAAATGGAGAAATCCTTAAATAATCTTGAGGAAGAATATGCAGGAATTCGTGCAGGACGTGCTAATCCTCATGTTTTAGATAAGCTCCGTGTAGATTATTATGGAACTCCAACTCCTATTCAGAGTGTTGCAAATGTCAGCGTTCCAGAGGCTCGTATGATTCAGATTCAGCCATGGGAAGGCTCAATGGTAAAGGAAATCGAGAAGGCAATCATGATGTCTGACCTTGGTATTACACCAACAAATGACGGAAAGGTTATCCGTCTTGTATTTCCAGATTTGACAGAGGACAGACGTAAAGAGCTTGCTAAGGATATAAAGAAAAAAGGCGAGGACACTAAAGTCGCAATTCGTA
>CAVFAM010000449.1:0-9142 GCA_963620375.1 Bacteroidaceae bacterium | reverse complement strand
GTATAGTATCTCTTTTCCAGCTTCTTCTGGTCTATTACCATCTGCCCAGCCCTGACAAGAGTTCCCGTCCTGTTATTCAGATACTTATATTTTTCTGTGACGCTTACATAAAGCTCCCCCTTCTCGCAATCTGCCGAAATCACATCTATATTTATATCCGAATAAGAATCAAGCGATGTCATAAGCATTTCTTTAAAGTCCTCTGCAAGCTCCTCTTCGCTTTCTATGCCATAGGACTTATTATGAGCTATATTGTTCATAGCTGCTATCATGGCATTATCCACAGCTTCTGACAGCTCTACTGTCCTATACTCCTTTATCTGCAACGATTGGATTATAAAAAACGTCATCACTGTCATTGTCACAAAGCTTATGATTATAGCTATATTTTTCATATGACATACCTCTCCTAAAGCACTGTAAAATCAATAGTTTTATATACCACCCGGCTGTTTCCATCAACAAGCTTCACCTGCATATTGTAAATTCCAGCCTGTGAAAAGCTGTATGTGCTGTTCCCCATACAGCTCACACTCTCTTCACCCGCTGTGCCTGTCTTATTTTGTACCGCCAGTATATACATTGCTTCACCCTGCCCCAGATTTGATGCCTGCACACTTCCACTGCTCTTTTCTACAAGCAGATATTCCAGAAGATTAACCTCCCTGTTGCTGTATATAGCAGGCTTTGTGCTGTCATAGGAAATACCGCTTTCCGGGATTTTACCCTGTGCCTGGGCTGCGTCAGAGTCTGCATAGCTCCCATAATTTTGCGCCTGCACCTGGGCACTTAGGGAAATTGCCCCCAGCAGGCTGTTTTCCCCATCCTTTAGTCCAAAAATGACAAGCAGCATCATAAGCCCCACAACTATAGCAATAAATGCCTGCCCTGCTTCCTCCATTATCAGCTTCAATTATCCTTCTCCCTTCATCTTGTACAATTATCCATTATTACCCATACATCACCTATGGCGCATATCAGCCCGCTGTAACCGCCAAAAGCACATTTGCATAGTTTACCATCAGGCATACCGCCATGAGAATAAATACTGCAAGCTCTCCAAATTCTTCTAATATTACCCTCATCTTGCGTACCCCCTCTTATAATATTTATTTTCTATCTTCAGAAACGGTATACTATAGTCATAGCTGAGTACAACCTCTGCCATGCCTGTAACGCCTCTTGCATCGGTAAATTCCTCAACAGTCAGCTCATAACCACACTCTGCCGCCTGGCTGACACACGCATCTATCACCGGATCGGCAAAGTTACTGTTTTCAATCTCTGCAATAGCATCCATGTGAAACTCAGCAGCCCTCAGTGCAGTCATATTAGCCTTGATAAGTCCTGTGGTGACAGCCACGCCAAATAAAATCATAAAAATTGATATGTATATAACTGGTATATGCTTCATATTTCCTCCTGTCTCCTACATTACCCTGACGGATAAAAATGACATGAGGAAGGCCGACATATCAACCATCAGTTTGACTGCCCCTATAAGTCCTGGAAGTGCAACGTATGATTGCATTGCAGCCATCTTATCCTCATTTTTTATTTTTTCCGCCTTGTCAGTCATAGTAGTCGCTCTGTCTACGATATTTCTTATCTCCATTTCTACATCCCCTCCAGCCCCGGACTGGATAGAGTAGAGCGTGCTCATGACATCCTCAAATTCTGGCAATTCAAATTCAGAGAGAAACTCATTATAGGGTCTTTCTGAATCCGGCTCCATCTCAATCTGGTTTATGAGCTTATGTATGGCAGGCTTGAGGCATGGCGGTGCATCATCATAGGATTCTCTTATTGCAACATGCACATTCTCTGTCTGCAGCAATAAGGCAAGACGCATAACCCAGACTGGCATGGCAAGCTTAAGCTGCTTTGTATACACCTTGAACAAGGCTCTGTAGCCTAGTGTATGTCTCTTCACCCCGCCTGCAAATGTCGTATCCTTCTGTCCACGTACCAGCTTATCATAGCGCTCCTTTGCCTCGGCTTCAGTGTAGAGGTTCTCGTCCTTTAACCAGTCAACACACATTTTTCTGTCGACTGCCACATACAAAAGCAGCATAAGCATCAAATATCCCATGGCAGAAATCTGTACGAACTTAATCTTCCCTATGTCTGCAAATGTCACATTAGATGCAACCATACCTGGAAGATACATAATAGACAGGCAGAGTACCGTCACGATAAGCATAGACAATATAATGTTTATTCTTGTGAACCTCTTTTTCTGCTGCAGCTCCTCCACTCTTTCTGCCCAAAGCTGTCTGTCCTTAAGCAAAAGCTCTATAGACATATCATACTCACCGCCATCATGCTCTACCTGCATGAAAAACTCATGTATCCGGTGCAGTCTGCTGCACTTATACCTTTTGGCCAATTCCGCTACAGCCTCTGCCTTTCCATTTTCCAGATTGTCACTCACCTTCACATGGTTGATGGCATAATTTACCGCATCATGCATCTCTCCAGCCGGGAAGATTTCCAGAACCATGCCCCAGCATTCTAAGAGCTTGGGCTTTGCCTTAAAGTAATAAAGCATCTTTTCCATATACTTGTTTACATCCCAGAACTTGCGCTGATAATATGCAGACTTTACCCTTCCAAGTAAAATATATGGTGTCAGTATATATGTATATATGACCAGAAAAAGCTTCTGTCCTGGCTCAAGCTTAAATAATTTTCCTGCAAAAAGCATGCCTGCACATATAAGTACATAGGATATCAG
Source organism: Bacteroidaceae bacterium (assembly GCA_963620375.1). Classification (GTDB taxonomy): domain Bacteria; phylum Bacillota; class Clostridia; order Lachnospirales; family Lachnospiraceae; genus Roseburia. Next base: position 6,405 of record CAVFAM010000449.1, on the reverse strand, counting down.
CATTTTAATAAATCCAGTATTATCACCGTATGAACACTGTTCATTATATACATACAGTGGATTTATCCGCCTCAGCCTTTGACTTAAATTTTTCCTTTGTGACCTTGTAGCTTCCATATTCACTTATCCCCCTGATTTTCTCTGTCTCCTTAGCTTCCTTTGATATGCTTTCCTGCTCTGCAACCCCACATTCAAAGGGCTTACCTATCTGTTCCTGGGCCAGCTTGTCAAGCTTTGATGGCGGGAGCTTTTCCCCTGTCAGCTCACCCCCATGAGCTACAAGGCTTACTTTATTGACTCCCTTATCCCGATAGAAAAAGCCCACCTGGTCTATAAAGCGCTTTTTCCTTCCATCGAGACCTTCCTTTGATTTGATAAGCACGCCCACATCAATGCAATCATACAGCTCCTTTTCAAGCCTGTCAGCATCGATTTGTGGCATCATGTTTAACATTCTGTCTGGTATTTTGCGCACATCATCTGTGTGTATGGTGGAGAGCCCCTTTACCCCCATCAGCATACACTCCACCAGATGTACCGCCTCCACAGAGCGTACCTCAGACAAAAACACCCTGTTAGGATTTAATCTCATGCAGGTTTTAAGAGCCAGTGAGTAGCTGAAATTGTCTCTCACCCTGAGCTCTATGCAGTCAGCCATAGGCTTGGTCTCCCGGTAATGCCACTCCGGATTATCCTCTATGGTGATTACACGCTCAGTCTCTGGCAGATATTTTGCCAGAAACTTTGCGAACTCAGTCTTTCCTGCCCCCGGTTCCCCGCAGACAATTATATTCATCTTTGACAGCATGCAGTTAATCAGCAGATTGAGTATCTCCTCTGTGGCATAGCCCTCCTCAACAGCCTTGTGGTAGCTTATCCTTGGGGATGAAGAGGTTTTTCTGATACATACTGCCTTTCCTGATACAGTAACCGAATCATAGACACAGGTTATTCTGTACTCCTTTGTTTCGGCTTCGAGCACAGGCATATTCCTGTTAAAGGATTTTGAAGCCACATCCGCCACCCTCTGGCAGAAATCATTTACAAAATGTGGGGTAATCTCTGGCTCGTACACCTTGTATCTGCGATTATACACATCCTTTATCCACACATCCTTGCCATTGTAGTCTACGTCTGTCACCTCATCATCCTGCAGATATTTGTAAAACGCACCGAATTTGTTCGGCAGCAGGACATCTCCCATAGTCTATCCTCCTATTTCACGCCTGGTACTGCCATATCTGTGACATCCTTTGCGGAATTGAAAAAATCCTGAATCATCTGGGTGAATTGTGTTCCCACAACCGAATCCTGTCCGTTTGTGAGTGTGTACATAATTGCAACAATAAGTAAAACAACAACAAATGTAATTATAGCTGGTCCGTATTCCTGAAATATTTCTTTCATATTTTTTCCTCCATATCTGACAATAAATATCCAGAGAAAAACGCACTCTGCCTGCACCATTTAATTAATAAAAGTTGGAAATTGTGACGATTACGTCACCGAGAAAAGATATATTATATATACAACAGTTTTTTATAATTTGCAATACTTATTTTAAAATTTTGAAAATTAAATATAAAAAATCTGCCGTACCAGCATCTGATACGGCAGATAAATCACGTCTATATGCTATCTGCAATCTTGTTTGCAAGTGTCTCGATTTCCTCGTTCTCTGTCTTGATTTCAGACATGGCACCTGCAACCCCTGAGATTTCATCATTGAGTGTTGTCACTGCATTTGCAGACTGGGATGTGGCATTTCTTATAGCCTCAACCGACCTTGTAGAATCCTCCACCTGCTTCAATAAATTCTGTGACATAAATGAGAAATCCTGCATCTTATCAAACATAATCTTTGAGTCAGCCTGATATTTGCGGCCTACCTCTACAAGCTGTGCATAGCTGCCCATTGTCTTATCCTTCATAAACTCGACAACGTTATTTGCTTCCTGGGCAAGTCCTGTGACAGCACTTAAAACTGTATTGGATATTTCCTTAATCTGGCTTGCTGTGGCACTTGAGCTTGCGGCAAGCTTGGTAATCTCATCTGCAACGACTGCAAAGCCCTTACCTGCATCACCTGCATGGGCAGCCTCTATAGAGGCATTAAGTGCCAGCAGATTGGTCTGGTCTGCAATCTCCATAATATCAGCTGTAAGGTCAAGGATTTTTTCTGCTTCTTTGGATTGTTCAATCTTCTCCATCAGTGCAATCTCAACTGCGTCTGCTCTCTCACCAACCGAAGCCTTCTCCTTCTCTGACCTGGTCATTATATCATAGGCCTCGTTATTGCTGTTCTGGGCATAGTCAGCGCCTTCCTTTGCTTCCTCGCTCATGCCCTCAAAGGAAGATTCCATGTCCTCCATCACATTTGCAATCTCTATTACACTGGCATTCATCTCCTGAATGTATGCGCCGTACTGCTGCATAATATCAGAAATATTATCTGTATCACCAGATACCTTGTTAACATGCTTCTTCACCGCATCTATGGATGCTGCAAGCCTTTGTGCATCTGATGAAACCTCTGCCAGAAGCTTCTCTAATTCTGTTTGTCTGGCAGTTTCATCTGAAACAGCCTTTGTATCTTTTTTAAACAATCCCATTCGTATATCCCTGCTTTTCAGTTAATTTGTACACTTCTAGGGACTATTATACCAAAAGTACTATTTATTCTCAAGTATTTTATTGACACTGACAAGTCTTGTAACTGTGGCAAATACCTGGGCTGCCTTTGTAAGCTCCTCAAGAGAAGGGAATGTAGGGGCAATTCTGATTACAGAGTCCTGTGGATCCTTCTTGTATGGGAATGGAGAACCTGCTCCTGTAAGCACAACTCCTGCCTCCTTACACTTTGCTACAATCTCTTTAGCACAGCCAGGAAGAGCATTAAAGCTGATAAAATATCCTCCCCTTGGCTTAATCCAGCTGCCGATTCCTCTTGATGCAATCTCTTTTGTGAGAAGCTCATCAATCATGTCAAACTTAGGTCTGATAAGGGCAGCCTGCTTACTCATATGAGCCTTGATGCCATCCATATCCTTGAAGTAAAGTACATGGCGGAGCTGGTTTGTCTTGTCATGTCCGATTGTCTGGATTGTAAGCCGCTTCTTGATATCCTCAACATTTGCCTTGGATGTAGAAATTGCTGCAATTCCTGCACCAGGGAAACTGATTTTACTTGTTGAGCAGAACTCAAATACCATGTCTGGATGTCCATTTTCCTCGCAGAGGGATAAAATATCTGGAATCTGAGCCTGATTGTCATCATATAAATGGTGTACTGCATATGCGTTATCCCAGAAGATTCTAAAGTCTGCTGCGGCAGGCTTTAAGGCTGCAAAACGCTTAACAGTCTCCTCTGAGTAGACAACCCCCTCTGGATTAGAGTATTTTGGCACACACCAGATACCCTTTACAGACTCATCATTGTTTACATACTTTTCAACCATATCCATGTCAGGACCATCTGCTGTCATAGGAATGTTAATCATTTCAATTCCGAATTCCTCAGTTATGGCAAAATGTCTGTCATAGCCAGGTACCGGACAGAGGAATTTTACCTTGTCAAGCTTACACCATGGTGTGTTTCCACATAAGCCGAAAAGCTCTGCTCTTGCCACCTGGTCATACATGATATTAAGACTTGAGTTACCATATACAATCACATTCTCAGGCTTTGTGCCTACCATGTCTGCAATAAGCTTTTTAGCCTCTGGAATACCATCAAGACAGCCGTAGTTGCGAAGCTCCAAGCCACTTTCACTCTTTAATACCGATTTTGAATTAAGCACATCAAGCATTGGCATTGTAAGGTCAAGCTGGTCTGTCCCTGGTTTTCCTCTTGACATATCGAGATTAAGCTTCATGTCCTTAATCTTTGCAAACTCTGCCTCAAGGGCTGTTTTCTCCTCCAGTAATTCTTCTCTGGTCATGTCCTGATACTTTTTCATTTCGGTCCTCCTGGTTTTATATATGTTTTAATTCATATTAACTCATTTAACAAATCAGATTGTATACAGCATATATCTGCATATAATTTACACAATATCATTCAGCTCATATCTCACTCTGCTTCCTCATGAAGCTTTCTCATATGGGCTTTAATCTGAGCTTCATAGCCCAAATCACCCGGCTCATAAAATACCTGGTCTGTAAGTCCATCCGGCAGATACTTCTGCTTCACATAATGGTTTGGATAGTCATGTGCGTACTGATACCCAACACCATGCCCCAGCTTCTGTGCTGACCCATAATGTGCATCCTGCAGATGTGTCGGTACTGGCGGTGTCTTTGTGGACTGTACAACTCCCATAGCCCTGCTTATGGCTTCGTAGGCCGCATTGCTTTTAGGAGCGCATGCCATGTATGTGACCGCCTGACTCAGTATTATCTGTGACTCAGGCATGCCTATCCTCTCCACTGCCTGTGCTGCCGCTGTGGCAACAACAAGGGCATTTGGGTCTGCATTTCCTATATCCTCAGATGCAAGTATCATAATCCGCCTTGCTATAAACTTTACATCCTCGCCTGCATACAGCATCCTCGCCAGATAATACACTGCTGCATCCGGGTCGGAGCCTCTCATGCTCTTTATAAATGCTGAGATGGTATCGTAATGATTATCTCCCTTTTTATCATAAGATATGACTCTTTTTTGTATACATTCACTTGCCACATCTATTGTGATGTGTATGATTCCATCATCTGAACGCTCTGTTGTGAGCACTCCAAGCTCTACCGCTGTAAGAGCTGCCCTGGCATCTCCGTTTGACACATCTGCCAGAAATTCCAGTGCATCATCATCAATCTGCGCCTTGTATGAGCCCATGCCCTTCTTCACATCTGTTACTGCCCTCATGATAAGAGTCTTTATATCCTCTTTAGACAGCTTCTTAAGCTCAAATATGACTGACCTTGACAGAAGCGCACCATTTACCTCAAAGTAAGGATTCTCGGTGGTGGCTCCGATTAAAATTATCGTGCCGTCCTCCACAAATGGAAGCAGATAGTCCTGCTGTCCCTTGTTAAAGCGGTGTATCTCATCTACAAACAGGATGGTTTTCTTGCCAAACATCCCCTGATTGTCCTTTGCCTTGGCTACCACATCCTCCATGTCCTTCTTGCCACTTGATGTGGCATTTATCTGCATGAACTCTGCGCTCGTGGTATGGGCAATCACCTTTGCAAGTGTGGTCTTGCCAGTTCCTGGCGGTCCATAAAATATAATAGAGCTTAATTTATCAGCCTTTATAGCCCTGTATAAGAGCTTATCTTTGCCTATTATATGCTGCTGGCCTACTACCTCATCCAGAGTCGTAGGTCTGAGCCTTGATGCAAGGGGTGCTTCCGATTCCATATTCTGTTCCCTCATGTAATCGAATAAATCCATTTTGAATTATTTTCCTCTTAATCTTGCAAATTTCTGTATTTAATTAAAAAAATGATTATTTTTCTTTTATTAAATGAATAATAAAGCGTCTAAAAATTCATTTTCTCCACTGTCTAGGATACATGAATTTAAGACGCTTTTCAAGTGAGTATATTTTTTTCTACGTTATGTCACATTTAATGGCTTATTTTTCCAATATAATGTGCGTTTTTCCCAAGAGGACACTTGTTTTCCAGTGGCAGACACCAACTAAACCTGCCACCGACAGCTTTCCTTGCATACTTTGGCATTTTTATCCTGTTCAGATAGCTGGCATGTGGCTTCATGCTTCTGGCATTATGCTCTGCATTATCCCCTCTCGACACGGGCTGTCAGGACACCATTGTCTGTGTCAATAAGTATTGTATCTCCTGCCCTGACCTCATCCGCAAGTATAAGCTTTGCCGCAAGTGTTTCCACATTTTTTTGCAGATAACGCTTAAGTGGCCTTGCGCCATATACAGGGTCATAGCCATTTTCTGTGATAAAGGCTGCCGCAGAGTCTGTGAGGCTTACCTTTATCTGTCTGTCCTCAAGCCGCTTGTTAAGGTCAGCCATGAGCAGGGTTATGATGTTTCCGATATTGTCCTTGGTCAGTGGCTTAAACAGGATGATCTCATCCAGACGATTCAAAAACTCTGGTCTGAAATGGCTTCTAAGCTCTCCCATAACCTCAGCTTCACAGCCTGGCTTAATCATGCCGTTTTCATCTATGCCATCCAGAAGCTCCTGTGAGCCAATGTTGCTTGTCATGATGATAATGGTATTCTTAAAATCTACTGTCCTGCCCTGTGAGTCTGTGATTCGTCCATCATCCAGCACCTGAAGGAGTACATTAAATACATCCGGATGTGCCTTTTCCACCTCATCAAAGAGGACAACTGAATAAGGCTTACGTCTTACAGCCTCTGTCAGCTGACCGCCCTCATCATAGCCTACATATCCCGGAGGCGCACCGATGAGTCGTG
>CAVFAM010000448.1:1691-6300 GCA_963620375.1 Bacteroidaceae bacterium | reverse complement strand
CAATTAACTGGAATACAGTATCTTCCACGGTTCCCTTGTATGCAACTCTTCCTTCTACACCTTCCGGAACCAGCTTCTTGGCATTGCTCTGGAAATAACGATCCTTACTACCATTTTCCATAGCAGAAATAGATCCCATACCACGATATACCTTATACTTTCTTCCCTGATATAATTCGAACTCTCCTGGGCTCTCATCCGTTCCTGCAAACAGACTACCCATCATACAAACATCCGCACCTGCAGCCAGTGCCTTTGTAATATCACCGGAATACTTAATACCACCATCTGCAATAATCGGGATGTTATACTTCTGTGATACAGAATATGCATCCATAATTGCTGTCATCTGTGGAACACCGATACCTGCTACAACTCGTGTTGTACAGATAGAACCAGGTCCGATACCGATCTTGATTGCATCTGCTCCGGCCTTGATCAGATCCTCGGTTCCCTGTGCGGTTGCAACATTTCCTACGATTACCTGAAGTTCAGGATATGCATTCTTAACAATTCCCAATGTCTTCAATACATTGGCTGACTGTCCATGTGCCGTATCGATTACGATCGCATCTACCTTAGCCTTTACCAGCTCGCTGACACGATCCAGAATGTCCGGCGTAACACCTACTGCAGCACCGCACAGCAGTCTTCCCTGAGAATCCTTTGCTGAATTCGGGTATTTGATCTGCTTTTCAATATCCTTAATTGTGATCAGACCCTTTAAGTTAAAGTTCTCATCTACAATCGGTAATTTCTCTTTTCTGGCACTGCCTAAAATTCTCTTCGCTTCATCCAGAGTAATTCCCTCTCTGGCTGTAACCAGATTCTCCGTTGTCATAGACTCTTTAATCTTCTTGGTATAGTCTGTTTCAAACTTCAAATCACGGTTTGTTAAAATACCAACCAGCTTACCATTCTCAGTAATCGGCACACCGGAAATCCGGAACTTTGCCATCAGCTTGTCGGCATCATCTAAAGTATGTTCTGGAGATAATGAAAAAGGATCTGTAATGACACCATTCTCTGAGCGCTTTACCTTATCAACCTCTTCCGCCTGCTGCTCAATGGTCATATTCTTATGAATAATACCAATACCACCCTGTCTAGCCATTGCAATAGCCATTTTAGATTCTGTAACTGTATCCATTGCCGCACTCATCATTGGAATGTTAAGTTCGATAGACTTTGTCAGGTGTGTGTTAAGCTTTACCATGTTCGGTGTTACTTCCGAATACTGTGGAACTAAAAGAACGTCATCGAATGTGATTCCTTCGCCGATAATAGTACCCATTTTTGAATTCCTCTCTTTCGTCTTCTATAGTAAATAGTTATGTTAAATATAATTTTACTGACTATAGCAAAATTCTTAAATGATGTCAAGGTGTTGATAAGCTTGTTTGACAAAAATTATATTACTGATTAGTAATTCTTATAAATGAATATTCAAATAAATCATAGGTTTTCTGGTTCCATTATTTCCTATTATATGGTATTCTTTTTCATGGGCAAAGGGGTCCGTAAGGGATGTTCTATGCCCATTTTTACTTTTGGGAAATCTAATAAGGAGCGCATATGGAGTTCAGACCATGTATAGACATCCACAATGGCAGGGTAAAGCAGATTGTGGGTGGCAGTTTAAAGGATAAAGGCAACCAGGCAGATGAGAATTTCGTCTCCCAGATGGATGGCGGCTTTTATGCCAATATGTATAAGGAAGCAGGCATAAGGGGCGGGCACATCATTCTGCTAAACCCAATCACAAGTGACTACTACGAGGCGACAAAGGCACAGGCACTTCTTGCCCTGCACAGCTATCCGGGTGGTTTGCAGATAGGCGGCGGTATCACAGCGGATAATGCGGCAGAGTTTATAGGTGCAGGCGCAAGCCATGTGATTGTCACATCTTATGTCTTTAATAATGGACGAATAGATTACAATAATTTGGTAAAATTAGTCGATGCAGTGGGTAAAAACCATCTTGTCCTTGATTTATCATGCAGGAAAAGAGATGGCAGCTATTATATAGTGACTGACAGATGGCAGAAATTTACAGACGAAGTCATAACAGACAAGCTCCTTGATGAGCTGTCCCGGTGCTGTGATGAGTTTCTTATCCATGCAGTGGATGTGGAGGGCAAGACAAACGGCATAGAAAAAGAGCTTGTGAGCCTGCTTGGAGACTGGGGTAAAATCCCCCTGACCTACGCTGGTGGAGTACACAGCTTTGAGGATTTGAGGCTGATAAAGGAGCTGGGACATGACAGGGTAAATGTGACTATCGGAAGCGCACTTGATTTGTTTGGCGGCAGCATGAAATTTGAGGATGTGATAGCATTTTGTGGTAACTGACCTACGCATTAAGCTGAATTTTAAAATAACATTATTATATGAACAGTGAATATAAGAATGGAGGACATTATGAGCAAATATACAAAACAGGACATAATCAAAATGGTAGACGAGGAGGATATTGAGTTTATCCGCCTTCAGTTTACAGATATTTTTGGAACACTGAAAAATGTAGCCATTACATCCAGCCAGCTGGAAAAGGCATTGGATAACAGAATCATGTTTGACGGCTCTTCAATCGAGGGCTTTGTGAGAATTGAGGAATCAGACATGTATCTGCATCCAGACCTTGACACCTTCCAGATTTTCCCATGGCGGCCACAGCAGGGCAAGGTGGCACGAATCATATGTGATGTATACAAGGCAGATGGCACTCCATTTGAGGGAGACCCGCGTTTTGTATTAAGACGTCAGGTCGAGGAGGCAAAGAAGCTTGGCTATACCTTTAATGTAGGACCGGAGCTTGAATTTTTCCTCTTCCATCAGGATGAAAACGGCATGCCTACCACAATCACCCACGAAAAGGCAGGATATTTTGATTTGGGACCAAATGATTTGGGAGAGAATGCCAGACGTGATATGGTACTGACCCTTGAGGATATGGATTTTGAGATTGAGGCATCCCACCACGAGGTGGCACCAGCCCAGCACGAGATAGACTTCAAATATGATGAGGCACTGGTGACTGCTGATAATATCATGACCTTTAAGCTGGCAGTAAAAACCATAGCAAAGCGCCACGGCATGTATGCAAGCTTTATGCCAAAGCCAAAGTATGGCTCAGCAGGCTCTGGAATGCACATCAATATGTCTTTGCAGAAGGATGGCAGAAACATATTTGCCAGCGAGACAGATGAGCTGGGGCTCACCCAGGAGGCATATTACTTCATAGGCGGTATCATGAAGCACATGAAGGGCATGACAGTTATAACAAACCCTATCGTAAACTCATACAAGAGACTGGTGCCAGGCTATGAGGCTCCAATCAATATAGCATGGTCAGCAACAAACAGAAGTCCTCTTATCAGGATACCATCTACCAGAGGGGAGAGCACCAGAATCGAGCTGAGAAATCCAGACCCATCTGCTAACCCATATCTGGTGCTTGCAGTGTGTCTTGCGGCAGGACTTGATGGTATAAAGAATAAGATTACACCTCCTGAGGAGGTTAGGGAAAACGTATTTGAGTTAGACAGGCAGGAGCTTGAAGAGCATGGAATAGAGGCACTTGCAACTGACCTGCATCAGGCTGTAAAGGGACTTAAAAAGGACAAATTCATACAGGATGTTCTGGGAGTACATATTGCAGACAAGTACATCGAGGCAAAGGAAGCTGAGTGGGATTCCTACAGGGCACAGGTAACAGACTGGGAGATTGAGGAATATTTATATAAATTCTAAAGGTGAGAGTAGCTGTGAATAATATTGTAGTAGCATTTCCAAAAGCGGAAGTCGCAAAAAATGTGAAAAAAATATTGGCGCAGAGTGGATATTCCGTTACAGCAGTCTGTACAACCGGGGCACAGGCACTTTCCAGCATGGGAGACCTGCAATCTGGAATAGTGGTCTGTGGCTACCGGTTTGTAGACATGATGTATACAGAGCTATATGAGTATATGCCAAAGGAATTTCAGATGCTTTTAATCGCATCTGCTGATGTGGTGAGAGACAGGGATGTGGACAATCTGGTGTCACTTGCCATGCCCCTTAAGATTCATGAGCTGCTGCATACAGTAGAGATGATGGATTATACCATTACCAGGCGGAAGAAAAAGCAGCGCCAGAGACCTAAGCCAAGGTCTGCGGAGGATATGCAGATTATGGAAAAGGCAAAGGCTGTTCTCATGGAACGAAATGGTTTTTCGGAGGAAGAAGCGCACCGGTACATACAAAAGCGAAGTATGGATAATGGAACTGGGCTTGTTGAGACAGCGCAGATGATTTTAAGTCTTATGACAGAGACATAGGCAAATTAAGGTTTACACGAAATTGCCTTAGTGTTATCGTATTGATATGGTTTACAAAAAATAATTTTTAATATAGAAGAAAGAGGGATTATTATGTACAAAATTAATGACAATTTTCAGAAACTGCCAGGCAGCTATTTATTTAGCACAATTGCCAAAAAAGTAGCCGCTTACCAGCAGGCAAATCCAGATAAGGAAATAATCAGACTTGGTATTGGTGATGTTACACAGCCACTTGCCCCAGCTATTATCGAGGCACTTCACAAGGCTGTTGATGAGATGGGCAATGC
>CAVFAM010000448.1:0-1681 GCA_963620375.1 Bacteroidaceae bacterium | reverse complement strand
CAGATAAGGAAATAATTAAATTAGGAATCGGAGATGTTACCCAGCCACTGGCTCCAGCTATTATTGAGGCACTTCACAAGGCTGTTGATGAGATGGGATGTGCCGAGACCTTCCGTGGATATCCACCAGAAGGAGGCTATGACTTCTTAAGAAATATAATTGCAAGCACTGACTATCAGGCAAGAGGCTGCGATATAAGCGCTGACGAAATCTTTGTATCAGACGGAGCAAAGAGCGATTCTGCCAATATTCAGGAGCTTTTCTCCTTAGACAGCCGTATTGCTGTTACAGACCCTGTTTATCCTGTATATGTTGATTCCAATGCAATGGCTGGAAGAACCGGTGTATATGATACAAATACAGAGAGATGGAGCAATGTAATCTACATGCCTTCAACTGCTGAAAACGGATTTGTGCCAGAGCTTCCAAAGGAAGTGCCAGACATGATTTACTTATGCCTGCCAAACAACCCAACAGGTACGACCCTTACAAAAGACCAGCTTCAGGTATGGGTTGACTATGCAAACAAGAATGGCTCAGTAATTATCTTTGATGCTGCCTATGAAGCATATATAAGTGAGGCAGATGTACCTCATTCTATCTATGAGTGTAAGGGTGCGAAGACCTGTGCAATCGAGCTTAGAAGCTTCTCAAAGAATGCAGGCTTTACAGGTGTGCGTCTTGGCTTTACAGTAGTTCCAAAGGAGCTTAAGTGTGGGGATGTATCACTTCATGCTATGTGGTCACGCCGTCATGGTACTAAGTTTAACGGTGCTCCATACATCGTACAGAGAGCAGGAGAGGCTGTATACTCTGAGGCTGGCAAGGCACAGCTCAAGGATCAGGTGGCATATTACATGAACAATGCCAAGACTATCAAGGAAGGACTTGCAGCAGCAGGCTACACAGTATATGGAGGAGTAAACGCACCATATATCTGGCTCAAGACACCTGAGACCATGAATTCGTGGGAGTTCTTTGACTATCTGCTTGAGAATGCCAACGTAGTTGGTACACCAGGCTCAGGCTTTGGACCAAGTGGTGAGGGATATTTCAGACTTACTGCATTTGGTAATTATGAGAATACTGTTAAGGCGCTTGAGAGGATTAAGAAGCTTTAATCAATAGTTATGTAAATGAAAATGGGTATTTAATTATATAAAAGGGGAGTTTATTTAGATGAAAAGCTACAAAAGAATAGTAAAAGAAATGTTTGCCACCAACAAAGGTCTCTTAGCCATAGACTTTGTGGTGGTATTGGGGTTAATTGCGCTCCAAATTGCCATCCCTTTGTGGATGAATAACGTGATAGATGCCCTTGGTGTGCAAAAGGGGATAGCTGTATTTGCAGGGGAGGTCTTATTCTTTATCGCAGCATATCTGCTGCTGTGTCTCATGTCGGCACTTAATACCAAGCTATATATGCGTATCGGCAATAAGCTGCTCTGGAACATGAGAGAGCGCATATATAAGGCTCTATGGTGCAGTAATTACAGGGAAAACGTGCAGAAAAATAAGGATAAGTTTAAGTTCGTCTTATCTAACCAGACCTACACAGCATTTGGAATCGTGGTTGTCTATTCGGTGGGAGGTTTTACAAATTTCCTGACAGCAATAGCCTTTCTGACGCTGGTGTTTGTCTATAGCATTCCGGTGGGAGTGACTCTTGTTGTAAGTATTC
>CAVFAM010000447.1:0-2642 GCA_963620375.1 Bacteroidaceae bacterium | reverse complement strand
GGATCAGTGGATTGAAAAGGGCAAGATGGTGAGAGCAAAGGATGATGAGTTCTCATTTGAAGCATTTTCACTTGATGCCACAGTTTTTGAGAACAAGGGCAAGTGGTATTACATCTGGGCTGAAAAGGTAGGCGTAGGCAAGCAGATTTCAAATCTCTACATAGCAGAGATGGAAAATGGATATACCTTAAAGACCATTCAGGTGCTTCTCACAACACCGGATTATGACTGGGAGAGACACGGCTTCTGGGTAAATGAAGGTCCGGGAATCATAAAGCATAATGGTAAAATCTTTATGACCTACTCAGCCAGTGAGACAGGAATCCAGTACTGCGTGGGTATGCTGACAGCAGATGAGGATGCAGATTTGCTTGACCCAAGGTCATGGACAAAGGAGAGATATCCAGTCCTTGCCACAAATGAGGAAAAGGGCATATACGGACCGGGACACAATTCCTTTACCAAGGATGAGGAGGGCAACGACATCATCGTATATCATGCGAGAACAGAAGCTGAAATCGTCGGCAATCCTCTTTACAATCCAAACCGCCACGCAATGCTTATGAAGGTTAAGTGGAGTGAGGACGGCAGACCGGTATTTGACTATGAATAGGGTCTGTAAAAAATGCCTCATGCGTGAGATGGCAGAGGCGGATGCTTTGATGATAGAAAAATACAAGGCTGCGATTAAGTCGGAGGACAGAGTGAGCGGGGAAGAATACGAGCGCAGGCTGTCAGTATGCAAGGAATGCGAGAAACTTAATGCAGGAACCTGTGCAGCCTGTGGATGTTATGTGGAGCTTAGGGCGTTAAGCCCAGCAAGCAGATGTCCATATCATAACTGGTAATATAGGCATTGATAAGTTTTATAAAGCAGTAATTAAATTTCAGGAAAAACTGAAAAAATAGCATGACGCATAAGCGGGGAAGGTAGAAAACATGGCAAAATTAGTAATCAATGATGGAAAAGAATTAGGCACAATTGCACCTGAGATTTACGGACATTTCTCAGAACATCTGGGCAGATGTATATACGAGGGACTCTATGTGGGAGAAAACTCAGATATTCCAAACGTAAATGGAATGAGAACAGATGTAGTGGAAGCCTTAAAGGAGATTGATATTCCAATGCTCAGATGGCCGGGAGGATGTTTTGCAGATGAGTACCACTGGAAAGACGGAATAGGAGACAAGTCAAAGCGTAAAAAAATGATAAACACCCACTGGGGCGGAGTAGTGGAGGACAACAGCTTCGGAACACACGAGTTTATGGAGCTTTGCAGACAGCTGGGTTGTAAGACCTATATCAATGGCAACCTTGGAAGCGGCACAGTGCAGGAGATGTCAGAGTGGGTTGAGTATATGACTTTTAAGGGAGTCTCACCTATGGCAGACCTGCGTAAGGAAAACGGACACGAGGAGCCATGGACAGTTGATTATTTCGGAGTGGGAAATGAAAACTGGGGCTGCGGAGGCAATATGACACCAGAATTTTATGCCAACATGTACCGCCGTTATCAGACCTATGTGAGAAATTATGACCCAGAGAAGCCAATCGCAAAGGTCTGCTGTGGCGCAAACGTAGACGATTATCACTGGACAGAGGGCGTGATGAAGACATGCTTTGACCATGTGCCAGAGCAGTTCCATGGATTTATGGACTATATTTCACTGCACTATTATGTGCATCCAGAAGGCTGGGAGATAAAGGGAAGTGCAACAGATTTTGATGATGCAGTATGGTATAAGACCCTTGGCAAAGCCATCATGATGGATGAACTGATAAAGAGACACAGCGCAATAATTGACCAGTATGACCCAGAGAAAAAAATCGGCTTGTCAGTAGATGAGTGGGGCACATGGTTCACCTGTGAGCCTGGAACCAATCCGGGATTTTTGTACCAGCAGAACACAGTCCGTGATGCACTTGTAGCAGGAATAACATTAAATATCTTTAATAAGCACTGCGACAGGGTAAAGATGGCATGCCTTGCCCAGATGGTAAATGTGCTCCAGTCAGTAATCCTCACAGAGGGCGAAAAAATGATAAAGACACCAACATACCATGTGTTCCATATGTATAGACACCATCAGGGAGCCAAGCTCTTAGATAGTACACTGAACAATGTTCAATTAATAGGAACAGAGGAGTGGAGCGTACCAGAGATAACAGAATCAGTATCCAAAAAAGACGGCATAATTACAATAACACTCAATAATCTGTCAACAACAGATGACAAGGAGCTGGATATAGTCCTCACAGAAAAGAATGATTATGAAATCGTAGAGGCAAATGTTGTCACAAATGACGATATGCACGCCCATAACACCTTTGAGTCACCAGAGACTGTAAAAGAGGTTGAGTTTACAGCATATAAAGTAAACGGAAATACAGTGACTGTTAAGTTTCCTAAATGCAGTGTAGTGGAACTGAGAATAAAATAGTAAAACTTCCCACATGGAGTTTTTGGCAATCTCCTGATATACAGTGTATTTTGCAGAAAAAATATGAAGTTAGCTGCGGGAGCGAATCGTGGATAGTGTAACAAAATTTGTATGCTTATCGACGTTGCCGAGTTTAATGGAACCCGCAGCAGTTCATATTTTATTCTGCAAAACAACTGTATATCATACGATTATCG
>CAVFAM010000446.1:0-2347 GCA_963620375.1 Bacteroidaceae bacterium | reverse complement strand
TATCAGCAGGATTTGAAGCAGACAGCAGGGATAAATCTGCGGGGTGCAAATGTAGATAGTCCTATTTAGGTATAATTTGGGGAGAAAATTTATCTTAAAATGAGTAATATGATTTTTACTCGAGGATAAATTGCCGATGAACAACGCAACATATGAGGATTTTCTCGCCAGATTAAGGGAAGAGAGACTGCGCCTGGGCTTGTCACAGGATGATATAGGGAGGCTGCTTCGGATGACCCAGAGTCATTACAGCAAGGCAGAGCTGGGAAGCAGGCGGTTTACATACTATGAGCTACAGTGTCTCTGTGATACGGATGTAGATGTATTTTATCTGTTCACAGGGCATCGTTTTGAGTCCTTCAACGACGAGAGCATGAAGAAAAAGCCCATGAACGAACTGATTTTTTATATGAGTTCTCTCTGCAATCTGATTTTATATCTGGATAAGGACGAGGTCATAGCCTTATCAGAGGATGACAGGAAGAAAATAAGATATATCCAGTATTCGCAGATTAGGACTGGAAACAGCAAAACAGGCCTTTTCTGGCTCAGGACGATTCTCGATTATAATCAAGCCAAAATGGCGGAGCTGCTGGGAGTAGATGTAAAGAAGCTCCGCAATCTGGAGGCGGGAAAGCTCCTGCCTGACAGTGAAATCATATGGAGAATATCTGAGGACTTTGGCGTGCCATATGTACTGATGGTACGGGACAAGAAGGGGATGATGTCCCAGATAAGTGAACTAATGGAGTTGGTGGATTATCCGAAGCGTGCCAGCATGTTTCGGTGCTTACAATTTGTAAACGGGATTTTGCATGAAAAAATTAATGAAGAGGAAACATGTTGAAAGTTGAAAAGGGTATTAATTTTAGAGGATAACACTGCAACACTTGATTACATTTCAGCACTAATTCACGAGACAGAAGTAAACAGTAAGACATATCAGTGTACGAACATAAAGGACGCATATCAGACAGCCCTGGAAAAGGACATCGATTTATTCATTGTGGATATAATATTGGATACTAACAGACCAGGGGATTCCTCTGGTCTTAAGTTTGTGGAAAATATCAGAAAGCTTGATAAATACACCATTACACCGGTGATTTTTGTGACCTCCTTAGAGGATGCGAGGCTTCATTCCTATGAGATGCTGCACTGCTATAGCTTTCTGGAGAAGCCATTTGACCCAGAACGGCTTAAGGAGATGGTCAGACTGTGTATACAGGGTGGCAGAAAGAGCAGGGAGCATAAGACTCTTTATTTCAGAAAAGACGGGATAATAATCGCCATAGACAGGGATGAGATTGTGGAGGCTGAGGGAAGCGGCCATGTGCTCTATGTCAAGACCAATAGGGGCGAGATGATAGACGTCCCATATATCACGGTAAAAAAATTCTTAGAAGAGGCAGATGATGATAATTTCATACAGTGCAGCAGGAACACAGTTGTAAATCTGCTGTATGTGAGAAGCCTTGACATGACTAACCGCATGATAGAGCTAAAAAACGACCTGGGAAGAGTTGGGGTAGGGGTATCATACAAGAAAAAGCTAAAGGATAAGATAGGCTGATATGAGAGTGGTATGGCTTGTCTCATGCGTTTTCTGGCTTACATCAATCAATATGGCAAAAAGGGAGAGGGATGATGCGAGAAAGGAAGCGCAGCTTATAGAGGACGAGCAGAAGAAATATGACAAGCTGCTGGAGCAGGTAAGACTCAGGGAGCATGAATTCAACAATCATATGACAGCAATTCTTGCAACTCATTATACCTGCCAGACTTATGATAAGCTAGTGGAGGCGCAGAGTGAATATTGCAGAAAATTAATGGCGGAGAACAAGCATAATAAGCTTGTCCTATTGCAGGATAAGACCTTTTCGGCTTTCCTGTATGAGAAGCTGATGGAGATAGAAGAGCAGGGCATAGAGACTGGCTATAAGTCGTCTGGTGAGTTTACCCATGAAAATATTCCCACATATCAGCTGATAGAAATGGCAGGGATTTTGCTGGATAATGCCACAGAGGCTGTGAAGGATATGCCTGACCCTCAAATATTCGTAGAGATAAGGGCAGTTGGCAAAGCAAGCCTTGTTGTGAGAAATGTGTATCCTCATGTGTCATATGCTGAGATACAGAGCTGGTTTGAAAAGGGAAGAAGCTCAAAGGGCGCATGGCGTGGGCTGGGGCTTTATCATTTAAAGCAGCTGTGTGCCTTAAACGGGTGCAGTATATGCTGTGAAAATACAGAGATTGACGGAGCCAACTGGATTACATTTACGCTTATGCTTTGATTTTAAAGGATATATCGAGGTCCTGCCGCTTATACACCTATGAGAGTATAAGC
>CAVFAM010000445.1:0-9581 GCA_963620375.1 Bacteroidaceae bacterium | reverse complement strand
GAAGTTTGTCTTCTGCATTACTGTTCTGCAATGCGCTGATTGAATTTGCTTCAAAATCATCATGCCAGAGATTGAGCACGAGCTTTGACTTGTTTGCTGGTATGTTTATTATGCAGGCTGCTAATATTATAACTATTGCTATGACTACTGGTATGAACATCCTTGTTTTTGAGCTGGCTCCTGCACCTTTTTTGTCTTTCATGCTTTTTATTTTCTCCATAAGTCTCCTCCATCTATTCTTTTAGCTTCATATATACTATAATAGCCTTATAGATTTCTGGGGTAAAATCAGCACGAACTATGGGGGAACTTACACGAAATATGGATAATGCACTTTTATTTCTGATTACATTTATCGAATTTATTGTTTTAGAAAACTGGATAATCCATGAAAAGCACCTGTTTACAATCAGACTGCGTAAAGCAGGGCTGTCTGCAATATTTTCCCTTATTTATGTTTTAATCAATCATTTCCTTGCCCTGTATTTTTACCGTGATATTGCACTTTTTATTATTATGCTTGTATACATGATTATAGTAGAGCATATCCCCATCGTCACCAGTGAAACCGCTGCCGGCTATAGCTATGGCCATGCCAAAACAAGCTTTGCAGACAAAATAATGCGGTCAGAGATTTTTGCCATCTGTGGAATCATTGCAAACGCTGTCATTCTGCTATCCTGGAACCTCTTCACCGATTTGGAGGATGCTGTTCTTTTTTCAAATAGCACTGTCTATCTGGTGAGCTTGATTTTTCACCTGGTTTTTATATGTGTCTGCTTATATCTAATCAATTTATTTGTAACCTCTGGATGTGAGCATTATTCATACTGCCATATTCTTTTTGCAAATATGCTATGTATCGAGCTTCTCCTGACGCTTAACCAGAAGCTGCCCTCCTATCCACAATACATTAAGATATTTCTCTACTTATGCACGATTTTTCTGAGTATAACCAGTATATTCTTCATAATATTTTTTGCCAAAAATGAAGCCCTGTTAAAGAAAAATGCTGAGCACGAAGCCCGCCTGTATGTCCTGTCTGAAAGCTCCAAAAATTATAACAGCATGCTTTCCCTCTCAGAAAAAATCAGGCATTGGCAGCACGACCAGAAAAATCATTATCTGATTATCAACAATATGATTAAAAATGGAAATAGCCAGAACGCCTTAAAATACATCAACAATCTGGAGAAAAATCTGGATACCGGGGTCATAAATTCTATAAACACTGGAAATCCAGTTATTGATGCGGTGCTCTCGCAAAAAATGCAATTAATCCATGACAGCCAGATAATTTTTGATTATTCGGTATTTATTCCCGGTTGTCTTAATATTGCACAGGCTGCATTTTCATCTATCCTCTGCAATATATTTGACAATGCGATTGAAGCCAGCCTTAAGCTGCCAATAGGAAAGCGGAAAATCACATTTTCAATCAAGCCACATGGGCAGATGATTCTCATTGAACTGTCAAACAGTTCCGATGGACAGTACTCATATCTGAATGGCGCCCTGCAAAGCTCCAAAAATTCCAGACATGGTCTGGGGCTTAAAATACTTAGAGAGCTTGTGGATGAAAACAATGGTTTCTGCACCTTTGTTCCAGAAGGGGATAAATTTACTGTAAAAATTGCTCTACCAGCTTTTAGGGAGGAAACTTGAATTGACTATTAACTGCCTGATAATTGACGATAACCCTGACTTTATAGCTCAGGCTAAAAATGAAATAAATGGCTGGTGCCAGTCGAAAAACTGCACTGTTAATTTCTGCAGGGATAACTATATTGAATATGGTACTGCCTTAAAGGATATTGATATTATATTTTTGGATATTGATTTGAACGCATCCCAGAATGGTATCGCTGTGGCTCAGAAGCTGCGGCAGAATGCCTACTCCGGTATCATAGTATTTGTCACCAGCTTTAAGGAATATGTATTTGATGCCTACAAGGTGGATGCTTTGGACTATATTGTCAAGCCCCTATCAAAGGAAAAGCTTAATTTCTGCATGTCCAGACTTCTGGCAAATGCCCAGAAAAAATATTTTGTATACAAAAGGCGTGACGAAATCACCCAGATTGCAAATGACAGTATAATGTATTTTCAAAGCAGTGGTCATAAATCCGACATCATACTTGATAATGGTGACATAATCTCAATCCCTCTGCCCTTTAAGGCACTTGAAAATGACCTGGCAGAGTGCTTTGTCAGATGTCACAGGACTATCTATGTCAACATAAATAAAATCTCTTCACTGAACAGCAAAGAGATTTTACTTTCAACGGGTGAACGACTCCCGGTTGGCGCTATCTATATCGAATCGTTAAAGTACTGCTACCTGAGCTGGTACTCATAAAGTGATTTACCTGATTATTGTCTGACTGCCCCATATATGGCGGTGGCGGGGTCTGCTGTCCTCCAAAATTGTTCATGCCCTGAGGTGGTACCTGTCCTCCAAAGTTGTTCATGCCCTGGGGTGGCACCTGTCCTCCGAAATTGTTCATGCCCTGGGGTGGTATCTGACCTCCTCCCGGTCCCCTGTACACGATGTTCTTGCTGAATGCGATAATACAGTAGAATACTACAGGCAGGAAAATCAAGCCACAGGCGAATCCTCCACCCTTTCCAAAGCTTTTTGCCAAGCCGATTGACATAAAAATATTAAATATCATCATGGCAATTGATAGGCCTATAACCACAACTGCCCCCACTATCATTGCAGCTGTGGAGCCGCCTACTGTCACTCCGTAATAATTACCACCTAATGAACCAAAGGCTGATATTATCATTGCAAAAAATGATATTATCATTATTGTGGCACTTATAATCATTAAAATATAGCAGACCAGGTATGCTGCAAACAATTTAGTTTTGCCTGCGATTTTATAGAGGACATACAGATTGTAGAATGGCACAACTGTTGCCCATGCAGGCTCATTTGCCTTGCTGAACATGAAGCCTCTTGCTACAAGTGTCAGCACCAGTATTCCCGTAGCAAACAGATTGTTTACTATTGCAACTCCCCCAAAGAAGCTGTCGTATATTAATTGAAAATCATAACTGCTCATTATACTATTCCCTTCTTATTATTCTATTCAAATCTAATACTTATATCACCAAATGTGTTATTTGCCTCTATTTTTATAAATGGCGCATCCATGTCGTTGTTTCCTGTTCCCTTTACAGAAATATCTCCGAATGAATTATTTCTTTTCATTTCCAATCTCCAGGTATTTGGCAGATACACACATACATCACCAAAGGTGTTGTCTATATATAATGTGGCTTTTCCATCTGCCATTACCGCATTGTTGAAATAAATCCTTGTTTCTCCAAATGTGTTCTTTATTTCACCAGTTGTAAAATCATTTGAATTTACATATTTGCTTAACTCACCAAATGTATTTTTTACTGTGATTGTGCTTCCATCTGCTTCGTTGATGTCTACATTTTCAAATGTTGCCATTGAAATATCACGTCCGCTTTTGACAACAAATCTTCTTTTCTTAAAAATCATGCCAAATCCAATTGACAAAAGCACTGCTGCAATAAGCACTGGCCATGGTGTCAGATTTTCTATTCCAAGAGCCTTATCAAACATCCATGCTATGATTGCAAGTGGTATAAAGATTTCTCCGAAATGCAGCTTCCTGATTCCGTTAAAAATAATATAAGCTAACAATATGGTAAATACAATCTTTATTACCGGTATGCTCGGCAGGGCTACCAGCTTGCTTGCTATCACATAGACACCTAATAGAATTATTATTACTCCCCAGAATATGCTTTTCTTGTCTTTCATTTTTTTAACCTCTTTTCCTCTAATTTACTCATCAATACCTTAAAATAGTTTCTCGAAACAAATGCACATTTGCTTGTGTTATTAAATTCAACCTTGCTTGCACCTGTGATATTTTTCTGTATGGATCGTATCTGCTCTGTATTTATGATTGTGGATTTTGATACCCTCATAAATGTGCCCGGCAGCATATCCTCCAGCTCGTACAGGCGTTGCTTTGTCTCATAAATATCTGTCGCCGTATGTACAGCCACCAGATTACCAGCGGTTTCAAGGAAATAAATCTCATCCAATGTGAGATAGTAGGTGATGTCCCTTTTTGTAACCTCAATCTGCATCCTGCTGTTAAGCCCATCACTAATCTGTCTTTGCAGACCTACGATTTCATCACTTAACTCCCTGCATCGTATGACGACTTCCTCTTCCTCAAGCCCCTCATCGATTTCAATTCGTATCTTCATTTTCATCTCCTCTTGTTCTTTACAAGAATGATTCTATTTTATATCGTGATTTATGTAAATAGGTTTATTGTAAGAGGTCATTTTTACATGCCAAGAGGTAAAAAAATGGACGTCCATGGAATGGACGCCCATCTAAACACCTATATTTACTTGTGTTCTGCCGCATCAATTCTGATAAGCGCCTTGCGGAGCGCAAACTCCGCACGCTTAACATCTATCTCAGCAGTATGATTAGCAAGTCTTTCCTCTGCTCGTTGCTTGGCAGACTCTGCACGGCTGACATCTATTTCGTCAGGCCACTCAGCCAGCTCTGCAAGAAGAGTCACCTTGTCACCAAGGATTTCAGCAAATCCGGCATGGACTGCTGCAATCTTCTCCTCCTCACCATTATGGATTGTTACAAGTCCTGGTGCAAGAACTGTTGTCATAGGAATATGATTTTTGTATACACCAAGCTCACCAGCCTGAGCTGTGAACTCAATAAAGTCAGACTCTCCTGTGTAGAAGATTCTGTCCGGTGTAATTATTTCTACCTTGAAAATATTATCTGCCATAAGCTCACCCCTTACTGCATTCTGGCACGTACTTCGTCAATGCTTCCTGCGTTAAGGAAATAAGCTTCAGGAACATCGTCATGCTTTCCTTCGATGATTTCCTTGAATCCACGGATTGTCTCAGCGATTGGAACATACTTTCCTTCAAGTCCTGTAAACTGTCCTGCTACGAAGAATGGCTGAGAGAGGAATCTCTGAACCTTACGCGCACGGTTAACTACAAGCTTGTCATCCTCTGATAATTCATCCATACCGAGAATAGCGATAATATCCTGTAACTCTTTGTACTTCTGTAAAATCTCCTGTACAGCATGGGCAACTTCAAAGTGCTCCTGACCTACGATACGAGGGTCAAGAATACGTGATGTAGATGCAAGTGGATCTACGGCTGGGTAGATACCAAGCTCGGCGATTGAACGCTCAAGTACTGTTGTTGCATCCAGATGTGCGAATGTTGTAGCTGGAGCTGGGTCAGTCAGGTCATCGGCTGGCACATATACTGCCTGTACTGATGTGATTGAACCATTCTTTGTTGATGTAATACGTTCCTGAAGAGCACCCATCTCAGTCTGGAGTGTTGGCTGATAACCAACGGCTGAAGGCATACGTCCAAGAAGGGCTGATACCTCAGATCCAGCCTGTGTGAAACGGAAGATGTTGTCTACGAAGAGAAGCACATCCTTTCCACCCTTATCACGGAAGTACTCAGCCATTGTAAGACCTGTAAGAGCAACTCTCATACGGGCTCCTGGTGGCTCGTTCATCTGACCGAACACCATGGTAGTCTTATCAATAACTCCTGATTCCTTCATTTCATAATACAAGTCATTTCCTTCACGAGTACGCTCACCTACACCTGTGAATACTGAATATCCACCATGCTCTGTAGCGATGTTGTGAATCAACTCCTGAATGAG
Organism: Bacteroidaceae bacterium; assembly: GCA_963620375.1. Classification (GTDB taxonomy): domain Bacteria; phylum Bacillota; class Clostridia; order Lachnospirales; family Lachnospiraceae; genus Roseburia. The sequence continues at coordinate 3,847 of CAVFAM010000445.1, read as the reverse complement.
TACTGTCTTACCTACACCGGCACCACCGAAAAGACCAATCTTTCCACCCTTCTGGTATGGGCAAAGAAGGTCAACGACCTTGATACCTGTCTCTAACATCTCCTGAGATGTTGCCTGCTCCTCAAATGATGGAGCTGGTCTGTGAATTGGCCAGTGCTCCTCTGTATTAGGAGCTTCAATTTCATCTATTGGATTTCCAAGCACGTTAAACATTCTTCCCAGTGTGTTTTCACCAACTGGTACAGAAATTGGTGCTCCAGTTGCGATTGCATCCATACCACGAACCAAACCATCTGTAGGTCCTAAGGCGATACATCTAACTGTGTCATCACCCAGATGCTGAGCAACCTCAACAACTAACTTTCCACCATCTTTGAGAGGAACGTCAATTGCATCATTTATCTCAGGCAGCCTGCCCTCTGAAAATTTGATATCCAGAACGGCACTGATAATCTGGGTAATTTTACCAACATTCTTATCTGCCATTTTTGTTCTCCTTTTCGTTTATTTTTGCTATGAAATAGCATTCGCACCAGCGATAATCTCAGTAAGCTCCTGAGTAATAGATCCCTGACGCGCTCTATTGTATTTCAGTGTCAGATCACTGATCATATCTTCTGCATTGCTTGTAGCAGAATCCATTGCCTGCATACGGGCTCCGTTTTCACTTGCCAAAGCCTCAACAAGTGCTCCGTAGAATAAGCTTGTCACATATTTAGGAATAATCATGTCGAGAGCCTCCTCTTCATTTGGCTCATAGTTCATCATGACATTTGAGTCCTCTGTGCTGACCTCATCCGGATTAATCTCCACTGGCAGAAGCTTAATAAGCTTTGCCTCCTGGGTAACCGTATTCTTAAAATGTGTGTAAGCCAGATAGATTTCTCCAACCTCACCATTTGCAAATGAGTCAAGCACTCTCTTACAGAGAGCTGCTGCATCTGCATATGTCGGGTCCTCCATAATCTGTGGCGCACTCTCCACGATATTGTAGCCACGGGACTGGAGCATTTCCTCTCCCTTTCCTCCGATAGCATAGATATCGAGGTCATCTTTATTCCAATCACTTCCAGTAATAAGCTTTACGATATTACTGTTGTAACCACCTGCAAGTCCTCTGTTTGAAGAAATCACAACAACTGCCTTCTTATCTGATTCGCCCGGAGTCAGGTAAGGGTGGTTGATATTTCCACTCTTTGCAAGCATAGAGCTTACAGTCTTGTACATGTAATTGAAATAAGGGTCTGTTGACTCTGCACGAGTCTTTGCCTTCTGCAGTTTAACGGTAGAAACAAGCTTCATTGCCTTGGTGATCTGCTGAGTACTTGAAATACTACTTTTTCTTCGCTTAATGTCTCGCATTGAGGCCATTTCTTACCACCTACTTTCTGCCGTTATTTGAACTGTGCCTTGCACTCTTCAATGGCTTTTACAAGCTTAGCTTCAAGCTCATCATCCATTACCTTCTTTGTAGCAATCTCCTCTGGGATTTCAGGATATTTTGTATCGATGAAATCGAAAAGCTCCTGCTCAAAGCGTAAAATGTCTTCCACTTCAATATCAAGGAGATATTTCTTTGTAGCAGCATAGATAATGATAATCTGTTTCTCAACAGGCATTGGCTTATACTGTGGCTGCTTAAGGATTTCCTTGATTCTTGCACCCTGTGCTAACTGCTCTGCTGTACTTGCATCAAGCTCTGAGCCGAACTGGGCAAATGCAGCAAGCTCACGGTACTGGGCAAGCTCTACTCGGATAGGTGCTGCGATTTTCTTCATAGCCTTAATCTGAGCTGAACCTCCAACTCGTGATACCGACAAACCAGCGTTGATAGCTGGACGGAATCCTGCGTTGAACATCTCTGTCTCAAGATATATCTGACCATCTGTAATAGAAATTACATTGGTAGGAATGTATGCAGATACATCGCCTGCCTGTGTCTCAATGATAGGAAGGGCTGTAAGTGAACCTCCACCTAACTTGTCTGAGAGACGGGCTGCACGCTCCAATAATCTTGAATGGAGATAGAATACATCTCCTGGGTATGCCTCACGTCCTGGTGCTCTCTTTAAGAGGAGAGAAAGTGTACGGTATGCAGCAGCATGCTTTGATAAATCATCATAAACGATGAGTACATCCTGTCCGTTCTCCATCCACTCTTCACCGATGGCACATCCTGAATATGGTGCAATATACTGGAGAGGAGCAAGCTCAGATGCTGTAGCTGCTACTACTGTTGTATATGACATTGCGCCAAATTCCTCTAACTCATTTACAATTGATGCAACTGTTGAAGCCTTCTGTCCGATAGCAACGTAAATACATTTTACGTTCTGTCCCTTCTGGTTGATAATTGTATCAATTGCAATAGCTGTCTTTCCTGTCTGACGGTCACCGATGATAAGCTCACGCTGTCCACGTCCGATTGGAACCATGGAATCGATGGCCTTGATACCTGTCTGCAATGGGGTATCTACTGATTTTCTTGAAATAACACCAGATGCAACTCGCTCAATCTGACGGAACTTATCAGACTCGATAGGTCCTTTTCCGTCTATTGGCTGTCCTAAGGCGTTTACAACACGTCCTAACAGTGCATCTCCGACCGGCACCTCAACAACTCGTCCGGTAGTCTTTACGGTATCTCCCTCGTTGATATTCTTCTGTGAGCCTAAAAGTACGGCACCAACATTATCTTCCTCAAGGTTTAATACCATTCCATAAACTTCTCCAGGGAACTCCAAAAGTTCTCCCTGCATCGCATTCTCCAAACCATGGATACGAGCAATACCATCGGCTACCTGAATAACGGTTCCAACGTCTGCTACCTCAAGCTGGGATGCGTATCTCTTAATCTGCTCTTTGATTACTGAGCTGATTTCTTCTGGCTTTAAATTCATGGAGCGCATTCACCTACTTTCAACTGTATTTTTGTTAATTCGCGGGTTAAGTCATTAAGCTTGTTCTTAATGCTTGAGTCTACCACTCTGTCCCCGATACGAATTTTCATGCCGCCAATAAGTGCGGCATCGACATCAAAGTGCATCTCAAATTCCACATATTTTGTGGTTTCAAGAAGACGCTTCTCGACTGCTGCCTTTTGAGCCTCAGACAGCTCAATTGCAGATGTCACATAAGCTGTTCCAATATTCTTGTGTTCCTTTACCCTGTTTATAAAGTATTCAAACACACTGTCAAGCTCATTATAATGATCCTTTTCCACAATCATTCTCATGAGTCCTACCAGTTCCATGGAAACCTTTCCTGTAAAAATATCCTCGATGACCTTGATTTTATCTTCTTTAACGATCTTTGGATGATTCATCAGTTTGGTCAGGTCCTCATTCTCTGCGATTGCCACAGAGACAGCCCTTACCTCTTCTAACATGGAATCCAGCTGGTTGTTCTCAAGGGCCAGTTCAAACAATGCATCACCGTATGTCTTAGATACTAGCTTAGCCATGTTGACTCTCCCATCTCATTAAGTGTTTCTTCAACCAATGTATCCTGAATGTTTGTATCGATTGAAGCAGCAACCACTTTCTGTGCCATAAGGGATGCAATCTGAATCATTTCCTGCTTCATGTCATCCATTGCATGCTTCTTCTCAAGCTCGGCTTCTTCCTGCGCTCTCTTGATGATGCGGGAAGCTTCTTCCTTCGCCTCATCAACAATTTTAGCTTCATTTTTCAGGGCTTTCTGTCTTGCCTCTGCTAAAATCTGCTCAGCCTCTTTATCAATGTCCTTAAGCTTGCTCTCGTATTCAGCCTTTAACGCTGCTGCGCTTTCCTTATCTTCCTTTGCTGAGTCAATATCGTTTGCTATTCTCTCCTGCCTGTCCTTAAGG
>CAVFAM010000444.1:0-4104 GCA_963620375.1 Bacteroidaceae bacterium | reverse complement strand
TCTCAACATGGGAGATTCAGTTGTTGACGGATTAAAGGAACAGGATTCGATAGGCTGGGTATTTTTGGACTCGGAAGATGATGCCACTGAGGGAGTAAAATCAGGTGAATACTATGCAGCAATAGTTATTGATTCTGACTTTACATATGGTATGTACCATGGAGTCAAGGAAAATGTGGAAAATCCCAAAATTACATATTATGTAAATGATAAGAAGAATGCGATAGCAGTAAAGATTACAGATACAGCGGTTTCAACAGTGCAGAGAAGTGTAAACCAGCAGTTCGTAAAAGTACTGGTTGAGGGCATTTTTGAGAATACAAATATTATCTCGGCTGATTTGAAGGATGATGATATTGTAGGCTCATTTGTGGAGAAACTTGAGGCGGTTGATGAGAGTCTGGTTGGTTACAATCAGATGATTTCTGACCTGGTAGATGGCAACAAGGACTTATCAGGTGCGTCTGAGAGCTTATCAGAGGCGATGACCTCAGGACAGAGCGCTATACAAAGCGGCATGAAGGAGCTGGAGAGTGGCAAAACCAAGCTCTCATCCACACAGACATCCTTCAACAGCTTCAGTGCCGATATAAGCGCACAGCTTACATCAATTGAGACAACACTTAACTCACTCTCACAGCAGATATCAGATGCCCAGCTTCAGAGTGATGCAGAGACCTTAAAAAACAATCTTAAGGATATTGGTACAAAGGCAGGTGAGCTTGCAGATGAGCTGTCAGACCTGTATCAGCCAATAGAGGGAGCAGGAGATACAAACCTGCAGACTACACTTGATACAATGAAAAATATAGCATCAGGCATAGAGACAGCAGCTGGCTCAGTAGATATGTCAGGAGCCGCAGAGGCGGCTGTGTCAGCAGCCCAGTCTGCCCTCACTACATATGCCCAGAATGTATCTGATATTAAAAACATGTACAACAATCAGGTAGCACCACAGGTTACAGCGCTTATTGACAGAATGAAGGAGGTCTTAACCTCTGTAGAGACCATGCTTGGTAATGTTTCTGATACTACAGGCACAATGAGTGATGTCTTTGTTGGAGTCAGTGATACACTGGATGTATTAAATATGAGCTTATCTGACCTGCAGGAGGTGCTGACATCTGCCAGGGTAAAGATTGAGGATGCTATTAACTCAATAAAGGAAGCAGACAGCAACGAACAGCTTGATGTGGTAATGAACCTCTTATCAGGAAATCCTGAGTCACTTGGAGAGTTTTTTGCTGAACCTGTCAAGACATCAGATAATTATATGTATGAAATAAAAAACTATGGTTCAGGTGTTGCGCCATTCTATACAACCCTTGCCATCTGGGTAGGCATGACAATCCTTGTGTCAATAGTCAAGGTTCATGCAGACAGGAGCGGACTTGTAAATGTAAAGGCGTCAGAGCTGTATTTTGGAAGATATTTTACCTTCCTTCTGCTCTCACAGATACAGACAGCAATTATCGTCTGGGGAGATCTGGTGATTCTTAAAATCCAGTGCCTGCACCCATGGAAGTTTTATGGGGCAGCAGCCTTTGCGAGCCTTGTGTTCTCGCTCCTTATCTACTCTCTGACAATAGCCTTTGGAGATATAGGAAAGGCTTTTGCGGTAGTAGTAATGGTTATACAGATTGCAGGCAGTGGTGGAACCTACCCTATTGATGCACTGCCATCATACTTTAGGGGCATGTACATATTCTTCCCATTCCCGTATGTGATAAATGCCATGCGAGAATGTATAGGTGGAATGTATGAAAATACCTATCTGGTATGTATGTTAGAGCTTGCAATATTTGGAGTTGCAGCCCTTGTAATTGGTCTTGTAATCAGAATACCATTCATGAAGCTCAATGAGTTCATTGAGGAACGAATGGAAGACACTGAAATGTTGTAGGAGGCAGGCATGAGCGACGAAAAGAGATTTCATGAGATGTATGACAAGCTCATGAACTATGAGAATGCAATACATGAGAAAAACCAAAAAAGAATAAAAATCGGCATAAAATGTATCTGGATAATACCACTTGTCTTTCTGACAATGCTTTTTATAACAGGAAGCAACAAGATTGTTTTCCTCACATTGTGGATAGCCAGCTTGTTTGGAATAGCAGCTTACCTTATCTGGATAGAGTTTACAGACTATGAGCTGCAAAAGAAAATGAGAGAGATAGGCGGAAAAGACGAGGTTGAGTTTGATGGTCTGCTTCCTACAGAGAATGTAGAGATAGTAGAGGAGCATCTGGCGGCTGCCCAGGAAAAGGTAGACGAGCATATCGCCGCCGCTGCTGAGTCTGTGATTGAGAAAAAGACAGCTGTTCAGGAAAAGGTCAGCGAGAAAAAGACACAGGCAATAAAAGCTGCCAGTGAAATATTAGACAAGAGGAGGAACTCAGATGATTAATATATTTCGAGTATTCTTGTCCGACGTCAAGAGATTATCAAGCAACGTGGTTGCTATAGTAATAATCCTGGGATTATCTATTATCCCAGCCCTCTATGCGTGGTTTAACATCATGTCAAACTGGGATGTATACGGAGAAGCTGCTACATCACAGATGAATATTGCTGTTTATTCCTGTGATGAGGGTGTCACAATGGGCAGCATGAGTGTAAATGTCGGAGATACAGTGAAATCGGGTCTTGAAGCCAATAAGACTATTGGCTGGGTATTTACTGATACAGAGATGGAAGCTATGCAGGGTGTATACAATGGTGATTACTATGCAGCATTTATCATTCCTGAGGATTTCACCCAGGATATGTTGAGCTTCTTAAATGGAGACCCTGATAAGCATCCTACTATAGCTTATTATGAGAACAGTAAGAAAAACGCTATTGCGACAAAGATTACATCAAAGGTTAAGACAACTGTTCAGCAGCAGGTAAATACATCAATATTAAGTACTCTTACAGAGGCTGCCTCATCAGCAGGAGAGCTTCTTGCAGGAAGCAGTGAAAATATTGCAGATGGAGCTGTTACAAAGCTTGAGGATATTGAGAAAAATCTCGGCACATATGCAAACCTCTTAAATACATTGTCGCTTCTGACTGGCTCTGCGGCAGACCTTGTGGATACAAGCCAGGGTATGTTACCTAGTGTTGAGGGACTGATTGAGGGCAGCCAGGGCACAGTATCATCTATGCAGAAATCAGTGCTGTCAGGCTCACAGACATCTCAGGCAATGAAGACTATGATTGATGCAAGTCTTACTAATATAAACAGCCAGCTTGCAGATGTGGAGCAGACAATCCAGAACTTCACTATAGATACAAGCTATGCAGACCAGCTGATTGGCTTTGACCAGATAAGCAGTATCGTATACAGCACACTTGACACACTTGACTCTCTCGGCATGGAGACTGGTGATGTGAGAAGCAAATATGAGGAGCTTAATACTACAATAGATGAGTTTGAGACAAACACAGATATGACAGAGGAAAAGCTTAATACATTAAAGGGTACAGCGACAAGCGGTATATCAAGTGTAAGAAGCATATTAAGCTCACTACAGTCAAATTTTGACCAGACTATAGCGCCAAGCATTGACAACAGTGTATACAATATAGAAAGCTCCCTGATAGATGCACAGAATATGCTAAGCAGCATAGATGACAGCTTTCCACAGATAGACCTGGCACTGGAAAATTACCAGTCGCTGCTGGAGAGTGGCACAGATGATATAGCAGCCACAAGAGACTATGTGACTGACCTTAAGGATGGAGTCAGCAGTCTCATAGACAGCATTAATGAGCTGATTGAGAATGACCAGTATAAAGAGGTCATGGAGCTTTTGCAGACTAATCCTGAGATTATAGCAAGCTTTATATCATCACCTATCCAGATGGATGAGGTGGCATTTTACGAAATCGCACATTATGGCTCAGCTATGTCACCATTCTACACAGTACTGGCACTCTGGGTTGGTGGACTTATTACAGTTGCGATTGTACACACAAAGGTTGCAGATACAGATGATTTGAAGGGCGTCAAGAATTACCAGAAGTTCTTTGGAAGATACATTGTATTTTTCCTTATAGGGCAGGCACAGACACTTATCACTGTACTGGGAGACCTCTTCTATGTACAGATAGACT
>CAVFAM010000443.1:0-7149 GCA_963620375.1 Bacteroidaceae bacterium | reverse complement strand
AACAGTTTTAGTTCATTTAATTTTGCTGATTACGCATCAATCAGAAATGGAAGCTATGGCAAGCTGTTAAAATCCTACTATTCTCAGGTAAAGCAGACCACAACTACCAAGTCAGACACAGACACTAAGACTGACAAGACAACTGATACAGACAACACAGGCTTATCAAAGATGAAGAAGGAAGCCGATGGATTAAAGTCAGCTGCTGATAAGCTTACCAGCGATGACATGTGGAAGAAAACCAATGGTGAGTATGACATGGACAAGATTGCAAGTGCCGTAAAGAGCTTTGCAAACGAGTACAATGATGTGATTGACCAGTCAGCAAAGGTAGGCACAAAGGATGTCACCATGCAGACAGGCTTTATGACAAGCATGACAAAGACTATGTCAAACGCCCTCTCAAAGGTTGGTGTGACAGTTGGTGCAGATGGCAAGCTGTCAGTTAATGAGGACACCTTAAAGAGTGCAGATGCCAAGGATGTAAAGTCCCTGTTTTCAGGAGATTACTCATATGCAGGACAGATTTCACAGAAGGCAAGTGCTATATCAAGTGCCGCTGTCAGAAATTCGAGCCTGTATACAAGCAATGGACTTTTATCAAGTGTGCTTCAGGGCTCATACAACAGTTGGATTTAATTCAATATCCATTTCATATTTATGATTTACAACAAATTTACTGTCAAGTGCCGATAACTATTGTTATCGGCATTTGTATGTCTTAGTATGCAGAAAAGCTGCCAGTGGCAGGTTTTCTGTATTTTGATAATACATAGCTGGGCATAGAGGGCGGTGCTGTAAAAGAATAGGAAGAAAGTACGTTATACCGCTTGAATTGTTGCCTGATTTAGAATATTATATTTGCATGAGAAGACATTATACTAAATTATGTAACAGAGGTAGACTATGAGATTTGTGCAGGCAGACAAACTGGAACCGGGAATGGTTCTGGCAAGAAGCATAATAGGTATGAAGAAAACGGGCATGATGCTTTCAAGGGGAATGACCTTAAATGAGAGCTATATTGCCCATATACAACAGCACGGATATCTGGGTGTATATATAACAGATGATGTATCAAAAGAGGTCGAGGTTCAGGAGGTCATAGATGACAAGCTGATTTCAGAGGGAATAGAGGCGGTCTTTCAGTCTGATATAGGAGCCCTGACAAGTGTTGCTACAAAAATGATACAGCAGATTTCGCAGAAGAATGCAGTAAAGGTGGATTTGTTTGACCTCAGATCCTATGATGATTATACATATCATCATTCTGTAAATGTGGCAGTGTATGCATCTGTGATAGGCAGAAAGATGGGCTTAAGCTATGAGGATTTGGAGCTTTTAAGCATGGCAGCCCTCTCTCACGATTTGGGAAAAAGCAAGATTCCTGAGATGATATTAAACAAGCCGGGCAGGCTTGATGAGGAGGAGTACAATGCCATCAAGCAGCACTCACAGTATTCCTATGATTTACTGACAGCAGACCATCACAATATTCCAGCCAAGGTCAGACTGGCTGTGCTTTTCCACCACGAGAATGAGGATGGAAGCGGATATCCGAATGGTATAGCTGGGGATGAGATTCCACTTTTTGCAAAGATTATACACGCAGTAGATGTGTTTGATGCGCTTACAAGCAAGCGGCCGTATAAGCAGCCATATTCACCGGTTGAGGCATATAACTATATGCTGTCAGCGGTTGGCACTATGTTTGACGAAAACGTAATAAACAGCATGATGACTTGTATTCCGGCATATCCGCCAGGACTGGGAGTGACCCTTTCCAATGGGCAGAAGGCGCTGGTCGCAGGAAGCACGATTCATGCCATGAGACCGGTTATAAAGCTTATTGATACAGGCGAGACGGTAAATCTCTACACAGATGAGAGCTATAAGGATATAGAAATAGTGGCATCTGATATCATGCAGGCAGATTATGCCCAGAAGGTAGAGCTGCTAAATGAAAACAGGCAGAAGAAGAAAGCCAGAAAGCTTAAAATCCTTGTTGTAGATAATAATATCAATATCAGAGGACAGATAAAAAAGGCTTTAAGCGAGGAATTTGATGTAAAAACCATGACGTCAGGACTTGAAGTAATAAACTATTTTGGCGACAAGCGGAATGCAGACTTACTTATTATAAGTACTGACCTGACTACCTTAAGCGGAATGAGTACGGTTCACACCTTAAGGGAGGCTGAAAACAATGTACCGGTCATCTTTATGGCAAATAAGGTGAACAGGGACATGCTTATGGAATGTAAGTACCTTGGCGCAGTGGATTGCATACTTAAGCCTTTTAATATACACTATCTGATTGAGAGAGTAGAGCTGGCGATGAGCGCAGTGGAGAGATAAAGAACAGGAAGAAACATGGCAGAAAATACAAAGACTACAATTAAGGATTACCTGAAAACAAATAAAATCATAACAGACGGCTCATTTGGCACATATTTTGCAGACAAATATGAGACCCAGAGCCTGCCAGAGCTGTATAATTTTAAGGCGGATGAGAGCCAGAAGATTATAGACATACACAGGGAGTATATTGAGGCTGGTGCCCGCTTAATCCGGACAAATACCTTTGCATCAAATACTTTTATGCTGGAGACAGATTTTGATAAGGTGGCAGAAAATATAAAAAATGCCATAGACAGCGCAAAGGCAGCGGCAGCTGGCACAGATGTCTTTATTGCAGGAGACATAGGACCAATCCCTGCTGACTTGTGCCTTGATTTAACAGTGGTAGAGCAGGAATACTACGACATTGCAAGGCAGTTTGTAGAAAATGGCATTGATATAATCACCTTTGAGACCTTTGCCGATTTGGAGCATATTGTTCCTGCCATAAACAGGATAAAGACAGAGAGTGATATATTTGTGATGGTGCAGTTCAGCGTCAACCAGTATGGTTATACCAAGGCTGGAATAAGCGCCAGAAAGCTGCTCCTCATGGCGGCAGAGACAGCGGGTATAGATGCTGTGGGCTTTAACTGTGGAGTGGGACCAGGTCATATGGAGCAGATTATGTCAGGGCTCTTACAGGACAGTGAGGTCATGACTGCGCTGATGGATAAATATATAATTTCACTGCCAAATTCAGGCTATCCGGAGAGAATACGAAATCATATTACATTTGCAAAGCATCCGGAGTATTTTGTGGACAAGCTGGATGAGCTGGTCAGCAAAGGTGCTGACATCGTGGGAGGCTGCTGTGGTACTACACCTGAGTTTATAAGGCTTCTGACTGAAAAGACAGATACTATCCAGAAGGAAAGGACAGAATTTGCAAAGGACAGGGAAGCAGAAGAGGTAAAGCCTGTAAACAAGGCGTTTTTTGTAGACAAGCTTGCAAGCGGTGAGAAGCTCATTGCAGTGGAGCTTGCGCCACCTCTGAATGCCAATGATGCAAACGTGCTTAAGGGAGCCCATATGCTTAAAGAGCTGGGCGTTGACGTGCTCACATTCCCTGATTCACCATCCGGACGTACCAGAGTTGACTCTGTGCTTATGGCAGAGAAGGTTCACAGGGAAACAGGCATGTGTGTGATGCCTCATATCTGCTGTCGTGATAAGAATGCAATAGCCATGCGCTCGGTATTTCTGGGTGCCCATATAAATGACATACACAATTTCCTGATTATTACAGGAGACCCGGTTCCGTCGGTGTCAAGAAGCTCGGTAAAGGCTGTATTTAACTTTGATTCAGTGGGACTCATGAATATAGCAAGGGACATGAATGATGAGAGCTTTAAGGACTGTCCTCTGGTATATGGAGGCTCAATCAATCAGGGACGCAGAAATATTGAGGTAGAGATTGGACGTGTGAAAAAGAAGATGGAGGCTGGTGCCCAGTTTTTCCTCACCCAGCCGGTCTTTACAAGAGAGGATGCGGACAGGCTCCGCAGATTTAAGGCAGAGACAGGAGCAAGAATACTCTGCGGTATTATGCCTCTAATCAGCAGGAAAAATGCTTCCTTTATGAAGAATGAGATTGCAGGGGTAAATGTGACAGATGAGATAGTGAACAGATACCCAGAGAATGCCACACGAGAAGAGGGAGAAGCAGTGGGAATTGAGCTCGCAAGGGAAATCATAGCTTACACTGATGATTTCGTGGATGGATATTATTTCTCTTTCCCATTTAACCGTGTATATATGCTCGAACAAATTTTAAAATAACAAGCCTGCGCCTGATGCACATAAGCGGATAGTGCGGCTATGAGATAGGGTGGAAGTCCTCGGGATACATAAGTATGGTCTCCTGGGTTTCCACCTCTATTATTCTGACTGCATCGCAGGTCTTAAATATCAGCACATAGTCCTCGGCGTAGTCCTTTAATTCCTTTTCTATTATAGAGCGGTTACTGGTCTTGCACTGTGGAACCCAGGAGCCGTCAATAAATTTTTCTAATCTGTACATTTTATAAATCTCCTGAAATTAAGTAGAATAATTATATCACATTTTGGTAATCCTGTGTTATTATAAAAAGACGGGGGTGGCAATTATTGATTACTTATGAAAACATACCTTTGGATTCAAAGGAGCTTAGTGAACTTAGAAAATATGAGATAGACTATGTATTTCAGCCGATTTTCTTTCCAGATTGCAAGACTGTATATGCATATGAAGCATTGATGCGCCCAAAGAACGTGACAGTGACAGACCTGATTTCTGACTACACTAAGATGGGCAAGCTGCATGAGCTTGAGGTTTTGACCATGTTTGGGGCGGCTGAGGCATACGAGGCACGCAGATATAAGGAGCCGATGACTGTAAATTCTTTTCCGACAGAGACATTGTCAAAAAAAGAGGATGCAGAGTTTATGCGCCTGTACAAGAATATGCTTGGATATATAATAATAGAAGTTCTGGAATATCCAAAGGCAGATGAATTCATATGGAGACTCAAGAGAGAGATTATCAGAACCAACAATATACCGCTCACGCTGGATGATTTTGGCGCTGGATATAATGGAATGGACGCAGTGGAACTCTTTGAGCCACAGATTGTGAAGATAGACAGGGCACTCATTTCTGATATAGATACCAACGAGGGCAAGCAGAAGAAGGTGCTTGGATATATAAGGAAGCTGAAGGAAAAAGGCATACTGGTTCTGGCAGAGGGCATAGAGACCAGGGAGGAAAGTGATTTCCTGATAGATAATGGTATTGACCTGCTACAGGGCTATTATCTGGGCATGCCGGAGTGATAGAGCAGAAATTAAATACAGCAGGAATATAAGCCATGGAAGATTAGATGTTTTCCATGGCTTTTTTATGCAAATTTTATAATTTATAGAAATTTTAAAAAGATTATTGACAACGAACAATTGTTAGAGTAGACTAATGTTTGCTAAAAGGTTAGGTTCAACTAATATCAGGTAGCGTTCACGTATACTTATTAGAGCAACCAAACAAATATTAGCAGAGAGAATACACGGGATAAAAAAAGAGCATAGCAATCAGAGAAAAGGAGAGAACTATGAGTTTAAACGATGCTGAATTAGAGAAAGAGTACATAGTACAGGACATAAATACAGATGATGAAGAGCTTGAAGCCTTCTTATTTTCACTGGGCTGCTACAAGGGAGAGCCTGTAACAGTTGTCAGCAGAAAGAAGAAGAATCTTGTGTTATCCATTAAGGATGCAAGATATAACATTGATGTTGAATTAGCGAAAGCTATTACAATATAAAGTTATTTTAAGATGGAGGAAACATTATGAGAATTGCGTTAACTGGAAATCCGAATAGTGGTAAGACCACTATGTACAACGCACTGACAGGCCGAAATGAAAAAATTGGAAACTGGGCCGGTGTAACTGTCGACAGAAAAGAAAGCCCTATCAAGAAGGCATATACTGACAGCTCAAAAGAGCTTATTGCAGTTGACCTTCCAGGTGCATACTCAATGTCACCATTTACATCAGAAGAGAGTATTACAAGTGGATATGTAAAGAATGAACATCCAGATGCTATCATCAACATTGTGGATGCTACAAACTTGAGCCGAAGCTTGTTCTTTACTACTCAGCTTCTTGAATTAGGAATTCCTGTAGTAGTAGCGCTTAATAAGAGTGATGTTAATGAGAAGAAGGACACACAGATTGATGAGAAGAAGCTTTCAGAAAAGCTTGGATGTCCTGTAATAAAGACTGTATCTACATCAGACAGAGGACTGTCAGAGGTAGTTAAGGCAGCCGCTGAGCTTGAAGGAAAAGGTCAGAAGGCACCATACGTTCAGGGAGAGATTAACCTTCATGACAAGAATGAGGTTGAGGAAGCTGACCGTAAGAGATTTGATTTTGTAAACTCTATTGTAAAGGATGTTGAGAAACGTAAAGTCCTTACAAAGGAGAAGAATACAGGAGATAAGATTGATGCAATCCTTACACATCCTGTATTAGGAATTGTTATATTTGCTGCAATTATGTTCCTTGTATTCTATATTTCACAGTCTACAGTTGGAACATGGCTGGCTGACATCTTAACAGGCTGGATTGAGGACTTCCAGAACTGGGTAGGTGGACTTATGGAAAATGCAAACCCATTACTTTACGCTTTACTCGTTGATGGTATCATCGGTGGTGTAGGTGCCGTAGTTGGATTCTTACCACTTGTAATGGTTATGTACTTCCTTATCGCTTTACTTGAGGATTGTGGATATATGTCTCGTGCAACTGTAGTACTTGACCCAATCTTTAAGAGAGTTGGTCTTTCAGGAAAGACAGTTATTCCAATGGTTATTGGTACAGGTTGTGGTATCCCTGCAATCATGTCATGTAGAACTATCCGTAACGAGCGTGAGAGAAGAACATCTGCTATGCTTGCAACATTCATGCCATGTGGAGCTAAGCTTCCAGTTATCGCATTGTTCGCAGGAGCATTCTTCTCAGATGCACCATGGGTTGGACCACTTATGTACTTCGTAGGTATCCTCTTAATCCTCTTAGGTGCTTTACTTGTTAAAGCAGTAACAGGTATGAAATACAGAAAGTCATTCTTCATCATTGAGTTACCAGAGTACAAGGTGCCAAGCATCAAGTTCGCATTTGGTTCAATGCTTGAAAGAGGAAAAGCTTATATCATCAAGGCTGGTACAATCATCCTTGTATGTAACACAGTAGTACAGATTATGCAGTCTTT
>CAVFAM010000442.1:0-3703 GCA_963620375.1 Bacteroidaceae bacterium | reverse complement strand
GTTAAATATCTGCTTCTGGATGCCTGTTGCAGCATACAGCTCATCAGGCGATACCTTTTCATACACCTTTGCATCCATGCCCTTAGTCCGGTCATCCCTGTATGCCACAGCGTTTCCAAGCCTCTTATCATCCTTATCGAGGAGCACAAAATCCACAGCCCATGTATCTATGCCCACACTCTCTGGGATTTTGCCCAGCTCCTTACATTTTTTCATTCCGCTTATGACATTGGAAAACAGCTCGTCAATATCCCAGACTTTCTCTCCGTCTGCGTCCTTCATGCCATTTGGAAAACGATATATCTCCTCAAGAAGCATTTTTCCATTTTCCAGATGTGCTAAAATATGTCTTCCACTGGATGCCCCAATATCAATTGCTAAATAGTATTTGTCCATAGCTTTCCTCCGTTTTCTGCTTTGATTATATGAGGATTTTGGGCACAAAAAAAGAACACCTTTTGTTTAAAAAAGTGTCCTTATTTGCAATTTCTATACTGCCTCGGTGTCATCCCATACTTCTTCTGAAATATCCGATGAAAATAACTCACATTCTCATACCCCACCATAACAGCAATATCCGCCACAGACTTTTTCGTATTCGTAAGCAGATAGCCCGCCTGGGACAATCTCTTTGCCTGTACAAGCTCCGTATAATTCTGTCCTGTCTGCTTCTTAATCTCCCTTGACAGCCAGTACAAATCATAGTGTAAAATCTCAGCAAGCTCCGACAGCTCTCCATCCCTGTAATGCTCCTCTACATACTGGAGCACCTGAATCATAAGCCTTTGGTTTTCCCGGCTTGAGTCCACCGCTATGCTCTCTGCACAGTTAATAAGCTGAATTAAGAGCAGACCCATGGTAAACTGGCTTATGCTCCTCTTATTCTGTGTAGGGTGCATCAGCGTCCAAATCAGATTTTCCACCAGATTCTGAACCGGAATCACATCTGCCACCTTAAAATGCAGGTAGTTTGCCTCCTTGTTCTCACCGGTCATGCAGTCCAGGACAAAATCCCTGAGCAGATTATCCTCTGAATTCATCATGCGAAGTCCATGGTCAAAAAATTCAGGCAAAACTATAAAATTAACTGCTATATCCCTTTCCCCTGCCGGATGGATTTCCTGCACACTGTTCTGGTTTAAAAACAACAGTTCTCCAGCTCTTAGATATACATCCTTTCCATTTATGACATGATGGGTCTCCCCCTGACACATGTATACAATTTCCACATAATTATGGGTGTGGGCTGGAAAATGGGCAAATCTTGTATGCTTCCTGATAGTGATGAGCTTACCGGCTTCCAGAAGCTTCCTGGAATCAATGACATAATCATTTGATGTTGCTTTTGCTGTCTTTCCGGCTCCAGCCATCTTATCTGCCATCAGACTCCTTTCAGGCAGTGACTGGCTATCACTCATAACCTTGTCATCCGCCTGGTACAGTCCCCTGTCGATTTCACCTGCCCCCTGCAGAATAACCTGCTCTTCTTCAGTTATTTTTCCAAGCTCATCAAGTATCTCTTTTCGCAATTATATTCTCCCATTTTATAATTTACCAGCTTTCCCGGCATTTACTGCCTCTTGGGCTGGAGGCTTACAACAAAGGTACTGCCCTCACCAAGCCTGCTCTCCACAGCAATATCCCCCTTATGGATATCCACGACCCTCTTCACAAGGGCAAGCCCTAAGCCATTTCCCTGGGCTGCATGGGATGTGTCCCCCTGATAAAACTTCTTAAATATGTTTTTACCTGTCTGGGTATCCATACCGCAGCCATTGTCTGAAATGCTGACAAGTCCCTTGCCATTTTCGCTGTATACTTTTATCTGAATCTTACCACCATCCGGGGTAAATTTCAAAGCATTGCTCATGAGATTATTCCAGACCAGAGACAGCATTTCCTTATCTCCCCGAATCATGACCCTATCTGCTATATCAGTCTCGATTTCTATATTTTTTTCTTCCCATGCCTGTTCAAAATTAAGCACGCTCTCACAGACGCACTCTCCCAGATTAAGCTCTTCCATCTGTGGGAAAATCTGCTGGTTTTCAAGCTTATTGAGCTTAAGTATATTGGTAATCAGAAAAGACAGGCGCCTGGTCTGTTCCATTATTTTTTCTGCGTATTCAAGTCTCTTTTTATCTGGCAAATCATAAGCTTCAAGCAGGGTCGCATAATTCTGCATTACAGCCAGAGGTGTCTTAATCTCGTGGGACACATTAGATATAAAATCATTTCCCAGTGTCTCCACACTGCCCAGCTCCTTAATCATCACATTTATGCTTGCAATAATGGTGTCGTATGCATAGCTGCTATCCGAAAATTTCTGAAGCTGGGTTGTAAAATCCCCGTTCATCACCCGGTTTAAGCCCTCCTGGATTTTTCTCACAGGTCTTGTAATCTGGTAATACCTCCTAATCTGGTCAATCAGAGTAAACAGTCCTGCGATTATAAATACATTTACAAAGGTAATCGGCGCCGCATGCCTTATATCTGCATCGCTTATTGTTGCCCCTTTTAAGAACAGCACCATGTTGCAGGTCACTACAAACGCAACAAGCAGTGAGAAGATAATAAACTCTCTCACTGCAAAAAATATCTCTTTTTTCCTATTCATCCTTTACTACCGCCTTATATCCCAGACCATGTACAGTCTGTATCTCAAAGCTCTTACAGCCTGACACCTTATCCCTGATTTTGGTCATGTATACATCCACTACTCTCGGACCAGATGCCGACTCAATATCCCAGAATTCATCCATCAGCGCACTTCTGGTAAAGGTCTTTTTAGGGTAGGATAGGAGCTTATACAAAATGTCAAACTCCCTCACTGTAAAAGCGATTTCCTCCCCATCCAGATATGCACTGTGCTCCTCTGCATCCATCTCAAAGCTGCCTGCCACAAGCTTTTTACTGCTTGCTATTTTTGCCCTGCGAAGCAGAGCCTCCACACGGAGCAACATCTCATCAAGCACCACAGGCTTTACCATATAATCGTCAATACCGATTTTAAAGCCCTTCCGCTTTGACTCAAAATCATCCCTTGCAGTCATAAAAAGAATTGGAATCTCTGAGTTTTGTCCCCGAACCTCTCTTGCAAACTCATATCCGTCAATGTCAGGCATCATGATGTCAGAGATAATAAGGTCAAATGTATTTTCATACATCCTGTCAAAAGCCTCCTCAGCTCCAAGAGCACCCAGAGCTGTATATCCGTTATTCTCCAGATATGAGCACACTGTCCTGTTAAGTTCCTTATCATCCTCTACAACCAATATTTTAAACATCCAGACCTCCAACTGCCGGTTTACAATTCATTTTTAATCTCCTGACTCAAAGCAAGAATCTGCGCAGCAACCGCCTCACGCTCTTTCTTTAAAGTCCTCTTGTGTATAGGAAAGGCAATCGCCATAACCGCCATACCTATTAATCCTACCACAATTCCAGCCACAAAGAAACTAGCAGAAGCCTCCATAACAATACTCATACCAGCCCCCATAATCAGCGCACCAATCACACCAATCGTAACAGCCTTAATAGCAGCCTTGCGCTCCACAGCCGCATCCAGTTTCTTAATCTGTGTGAGCTTGTCATCCTCCTTAGCCACATATTTGCTTGCAATATCATCTACTTCTTTAATCTTCTCAGAAGAATACTCATATTTAAAAGTCTCATTTTTTAATGTCCCATTATCCTGCATATC
>CAVFAM010000441.1:0-7035 GCA_963620375.1 Bacteroidaceae bacterium | reverse complement strand
ACCACCTAACTATGAGAAAATCAGGATGAGTCATTCCTTTGAGGCAAGCTACGGCGGAGCGGAGGCAAATATTGCGTTAGCTTTGGCTAACCTCGGCATAGATTCTACATTTTTCACAGTAGTACCTGACAACAGCCTTGGAAAGAGCGCAATCAGGATGCTGCGTGCAAATGATGTGCATTGCAGTCCAATTATTCTCTCCACACCGGAGGAGACACCAACCCACAGACTGGGCAGCTACTATCTGGAAACAGGCTTTGGAATCCGCCCTAGTCAGGTAATCTATGACAGAAAGCACAGCGCAATCACAGAATATGATTTTTCAAAGATAGATTTGAAGGAACTGCTGGCGCCATACACCTGGCTTCACTTAAGTGGAATCACACCGGCATTGGCACCAAACTGCAAGGAACTTATAATGAACACCTTGAAGGTGGCGAAGGAGCTTGGCATCACAGTGAGCTTTGATGGCAATTTCCGTAGTACCCTGTGGTCATGGGAGGAAGCGAGAGATTTCTGCACCCAGTGCCTGCCATATGTCAACGTGCTGATTGGAATAGAGCCATATCACTTATATAAAAATCCAGATAAGCCAGAGCTTGGGGATGTAAAGGATGGCATACCTCTTCACCTGAGCTATGAGCAGGAGGATGCGATTTTTGCAGAATTTGCCAGGCAGTACCCAAATATCACCTGTATGGCACGCCATGTCCGCTATGCCCACAGCGGTAGTGAGAACAGCCTCAAGGCATATCTGTGGTATGACGGCAGGACATATGAGAGCAAAATGTTTACATTTACCATACTCGACAGGGTGGGAGGCGGAGACGCCTTTGCATCTGGACTCATATATGCCCTGATGAATAACTATGACCCAATGGACACAGTTAATTTTGCAGTGGCAAGCAGTGCCATAAAGCACACCATAAGAGGCGATGCAAACATCACGGATGATGTGGAATCAATAAAAAATCTTATGAATATGAATTACGATATCAAGAGATAGGCTAATCTTACAAAAGTGTAAGGCAGGGCAGGAAAAGTGTAAGCCAAATCTATGGCTGGGGAATATAGACTCTGATAAACTTTAATCATCAAGAAAGCACATAGAAAGTTTATCAGGGAGGAAACATTATGAGAAGCATAATAGATAGTATATCAGTAGGATTTACAGTATTTCCGTTTTTCGCATTTATCTTTACCCTGCCGATAATGGCAGCCCAGCTAATAAAATATAAGACCATAAATGCAGTCAGAATAGCAATGAACTATGGCATGATATTGTATCTGCTCTGCGTATTTTCACTGGTATTTCTGCCCCTGCCGGATATGGCAAAAGCAGCCCAGCTCACAGAATATAAAGCCCAGTTAGTACCATTCCAGTTTGTGGCAGACATAGTGAGGGAATCACCACTTGTAATCACAAATGTACACACTTATATCCCAGCCCTCTGTAATAGAGCAGTGCTGCAGGTAGTGTTAAATGTACTTATGACAGTACCCTTTGGAATGTACTTAGCCTACTACTGTGAATACAGCGCAAAGAAAGTAGCCACATACACATTCCTATTAAGCTTATTTATTGAGATAACACAGCTCACAGGTATATTTTTCATATATTCAGGCTCATACCGCCTGTGTGATGTGGATGATTTGATGGCAAACACACTGGGAGGAGTGCTAGGCTATTTGATAATCAGAAAATGTCATTTTCTGCCAGAAATTGAAGCCTTTAATCGTCTGCCAGCAATTCACCAACAAAAGCATTGTAGTCTTCCATAGTAGTACACTTAGGCGCATAATCCCCCAACAACCTGTTGTGCTCCTGCGCCTCCTTCACCTTGACACACTCACGAATTTTAGCATCAAAGACCTTAGTCCCAGTCTCAGCCGCAAACTTTTCAAGCTTCTCAAGCACCTGCCTGTCCAGATTAGACCTGCCAGAATACTTGACAAGTAAAAGTCCTGCAATCTTCAAATCACGGTTCTGGCGCTTCTGCACAGACTTAATTGTATCATACAACTGGGTGAGTCCCTGAAGCGAGTAAGCATCTGCTGTCACAGGAATTATGACCTCGTCAGCAGCAATCAGACAGTTGTAGAGAATCACACTGAGGGATGGTGCTGTGTCAATTACGATATAATCATAGCCGCTCAGCTCATTGACAGCATCCTGTAAGTGATAGAGACCATCAATATCTCCATCGAGCATTTTCTCAGATTTTGCAAGCAGTGGGTCAGATGCCACAATATCCCCGTTTGGCATATGCTGGATTGCCTCATCCAGTGGCAGATGATCAGAGTCAATTATTACATCATATAATGTAGGGCAGTCATCCACCTGTGCCTGATATGTAGAAGTGCTGTTGCACTGCTGGTCTGCGTCGATTAAGAGAGTTTTTCCCTTTTTTGCAAGGATTCCAGCCAGTGTAGTAGCAGTTGTTGTTTTACCAATTCCACCTTTTTGATTAGCAATTACAAATGTTTTAGACATTTCATTCCCTCCAGTTAGAAATCTATTTTTCCGTCAAAAGTCTGATTTATCACATAGTATACAGCCTGTTCTTCTGGCTTGATGTAGACATTTACCTCTTCGATATCCTCATCATTTATGCCATGGGATAAGGCATCTTTTTTGATAAGATTTAAAAGATTTTCCTCAGAACGCTCCCTGCCCTGGTACTGTATATTAATGTGTTTCTTTGCAGTGGCGAAACCGCCGGTTTTCTGTGAAGCTCGCTCCACGCTGCATTTTCTTGCCATAACATTCTCCTCACTTTCGTATGAACCACTCAGATATAAGTGTTATTTTATTAAAATAGAGTTTAGCACATTAACGCAATGGTGGCAAATTTTCTCTTGTATGCTGTGATATACACAAAACATGCCATGGGCAGCTGTTCCTGTATATTTTGGCATAAAAAGGCGGGGATTAATTCTCCCCGCCAATCTGAACCATTTTGAAGCCCTCGCCGTGTACCTCATTTGATTCAAGCACAATCATAAATGACTGTGGGTCTATATCTTTTACAGCCTGCTGTACAGCATACATTTCCTTGTTGCTGCAGGCGCACATTACCACATCCTTTTTATCGCCCTGATAACCGCCCTCGGCATGGAGGATAGTGCTTCCTCGCTGGCAGCAGTCGTCAATGACCTGACAGACCTTTTGTCCCTGTTCGGTGACAATCAGGGTCATTTTTCCAGAATTCATACCGTACATGATTTTATCTGCAACGATTGCAATTATATAATTTACAATCATACCATAGATGATGCCGTCCACATCCTTGAAAAGAATACCACCCACCAGAATGATTAATATATCTGAGCAGAAGGCTATCTTGCCGACTGACAGGTGAGGCTTTAGGACTTTTACCGCCATGATAATAAAATCAGAGCCTCCTGTGGATGAGTTTCTGGTATATATGAGAGCGTAGCCTGCTCCTGCAAAAATTCCTGTACAGAGGGCTGCCAGAAGCCTGCTTCCTGTGTATACAGGAAAGAGTGGCGCCACGTAGTCGATAACTACAGATGAGATAAGCATACATCTGAGGGAGCTTATGAAAAATTTCCTGCCCAGAAGCTTATAGCAGATAGCTGCCAGGGGAATGTTCATAAGGATTGTGGATAAACCAATTGGAATATTAAATAACTGGTACAAAATAATGGATATTCCGGAAAAGCCTGTCATAGGAAAGGCTGCCTGCACAGCAAAGTTATATATTCCGATTGCAATCAACATGCTTCCGCCAAGCTCCCAGAGAAGCTGTATTATAAGTTCGTGAAATTTATTTTTGTAATGCTTCATTTTGAAACCTCCTGTCAGCAAATTTATTTAAAATATTAACCAAACCTGCCAGATGCAGATATTCTATATAATATGGCAACAAAAAACGGACACGTATTATAAAAATATAATACGCATCCGCTCTTCTCTGTGAACGAATTTAGCACGATTATCTGTGGCTGTCAAGAGGCTTTTGTCATCCAAGTGCCAAAAGCAGCATAGCCACATAATAGGTGCCGAGATTAAAGCCCTGCACTGCCTTTTCCATACCTTTATTCCTGAAATGGTAAAAGTAATAAAAGAGCAGGGAAAAATCAGACAGCCAGAAGAGAATGCCGGCGCATCCTGTTTTTAGCATACCATCCGTAAGCATGATGCTCACAGCCTTGACCATAAAGGCGCTCACAAAAACAGAATACACCAGTGCTGCATATCTGAGCCTGCCCAGGTGCAGATGGAAAAAGTTCATAAGTACCAGTCCAAGCAGACAGAGTAAAAGCGGAACGAAAGCCAGCATATAGCTAAAGTCAGGATAAAGTGCAAATAAGTATATGAGGAATACAATATGGGCAAGCAGAAAGAGAAGTATGCCAAGTCCCATGAATTTTTTCCTGCGGTACCTGTTGTACAAGCCCATGAACAGATCCCCTGTAAAGCAGAAGCAAAAACCAATGATAGCAAGTGACAGACCATGCAGTAAGCCCATGATTACAAAGAGGGCTGAACACAGCATTTTACATGGAATATAGTGTTTTTTATCCGGCTCAAACATGGCAATTAGTATCAGGACTGCTACCAGAATGAGATAAATTATTGTAAAGAGCATAGGCTTTTCCTCCCTTACAATATCTTTTCTTAATTATACCCTATTATTGACATTTAAAACTATAAAATTAAGTAAATTAATAATTCTTAAGTACTATATTTTTTGTTGAAAATATGATATAAATTAAGAAGATATTATAGAAAACGAAATAAGATAGTGTCAAATGACTTATGAAAAACTGAGTAAAAGAAAAAGGCTCAGATGAACCTTGAAAATTGCAGATATTTTTAGTTGTTGGCAGCCTGACGCCACCCTTGACAGCACGAAAAAGAACTGCTGTAGATTGATCACCGACGGCGAAGAACTCAGGAACAGTTAGATTTTCTCCGTTGCTTACAGCAGTGTAGCAGTTCTTTTTCGTGCCATCAAGGGCAAGACATAGATGTCTTGTCAGAACCTGCGGTTCTGATGGCTGGGATATTTTACCTCGGGCTCTGAAGCTTGGAACAGTCAGCAGCTGAGCTGTTTTGCAGGTTTAAGATGGTCTGCTGACCAAGAAAGATCAGAAGTTGCCATTTTCCGAGCATTGTGTCAGCCTGAGACAGCATTTCCACTTCGTTTAAAACGTGATAGCGGTTATGTTTATGCGGACGCAGAAAGTTGTAATACGCAACCCAGAGGGTAAGGTCATAATTAGCGCCATCGATGTTATCAAAGCCGTTGGTTTTCCGGTAGGAAGCCTTGTATGTGCGGTTCAGACGCTCAATCATCTGCTTGTAGGGGCGGAATTCTTTTGATATTTCATCGTCATTAGTGAGCCCAATTACCTGTGTGATTTCAAATTTGAAGTTATCACCGAATTCATGGAAGAACTGCTGGGCAGCAAGTGGATAGGCACTGTATCCGTCAGCAATGAATTTAAAGTTTTGCGGCAGTTTTTTCAGATGCCGGAATGCCATCCTCATTGCCAGGATGCATGGACCGACCCCACGGTTATCGGATACCTGGTAACCGATGATGGAGCGTCTGGCAGCATCCATGATAAACCAGACATAGGTTTTGATGCCACGGATTTTGATGTATGTCTCATCGGCAGTAAACACCTTGCCGGTCTGGTAATCGTAGTTATCTACGAAAGGCTTGATACAGAGAGATGCTGTTTTACAGTAGTTGGCAACCTGCTGGTGTGAGATGGTGATACCATGGATATCTTTTAATGCCTGTGCAGTTTTGCGGAGCGACAACCCAAGATTTACTTTGTAGGTGAGGCAGAGTGACATGACATGCTGGTCATGTTTGCTGAATTTCAGGGAAGAAGCATTCTTTGGCAGGGAGTTTAAGTCCATGCGGAAAAAATCTATCAGGAATTCCCGGTAGATGTAGTGAAGTTTGTATTTGTTTTTACCATGGTCATCTTTCAGATCTTTTTTATCAACTTTGCTGAGGTTGTGAAGATAAAAAGGGCATCTGGGGTTCACACATTTATGGACGACAAAGTGTTTTCTGTCTTTCTTATGAACCAGAGAGTGGTTACAGTGCGGGCATTTCAAGGAGTAAGCCTTTGAAAAGCGGTTGTCATCCGGAGAGAAGACAGTAGAGCAGACTTTACACAGAATCTGTCCCTTGGAACCATTATTCCTGTAAAGATAAGGTTTTGGAGCATTACAGCGTGGACAGGTGCAATTGTCAGGGATGTCACATTCCGAGCGACGGTTGACAGGCTTTATCTTCTTTCCGTATTTCCATTCGAGATAAGGGATGTAATCTTTGTAATCCCATTTCTCGTAGCAGATGATTTTGGGGAGAGTATCAATCTTGAATTTCTGGTATTTTGGAGAATGTGAGTCATCGAAAGCCCACTGCTTAAGAGGGATATATCTGCAGATAAAATTTAAAAGCCAGCAGATTTGTTTATGTTGGTATTGAATAAATTGAAGTAAATAAAGTATAATGTCCATGAGCATTGCTCCTTTGTGTGTGATGGTGTTTGTGGTGAACTCATTATACTTCAAAAAGGAGGTCAATGCTCTTTTTATTTGCAAACCTCCAAGAAATCAGGGTTTTAAAGGGCTTTAGAACAATAAAAACAGGTGGTTTTTGACACTACCTGTGCACCAAAAAGGGAAAAATGATGAAAACAGCGTATTTCATCTGGAAAATGAAAGCGGTACCGGCGATATCAGCCTGTATCAGGTATTTCCCGGAATAGAGCTGGTATTTAATGACATACATATGGAGTATTGCAATAAGGAACAGAAGCCTGCGTCAGATGTAATGGAGATTAACTATTGCAAGGAGGGACGGAGCGAGTGCCTTTTCGGTGACAACCAGTACTGCTATATGTCGGCGGGGGACTTGTCCTTCTGCTCCCTCCACAAGAGTTCGCACCAATCGGAGTTCCCCACATCCCATTATCACGGAGTGACTGTGACGATTGATTTTTCAGGCATTACTGCTGAGATGGAGAATGTGCTGGCAC
>CAVFAM010000440.1:0-2488 GCA_963620375.1 Bacteroidaceae bacterium | reverse complement strand
ACATGTAATAAATTACATGTATACTAATAAATATGTATATGACAATATACACGATTAAAAAAATAACAATCAACATACTTAAATACAAGAAAACAATATAATCATAAATTAAATTAACAATCTAAATAAAATATGTGAATAAAAAATATTTAAGTATAAGAAAGCAATATAATAAAAAATTCAATTAATAACCAAAATAAATAAAATATGTGAATATAAGAAATATTTGAATGAAGAAAGTATATATAAAAGTACATAAAAATCATTAAATACAATCATATAAGGAGAAAACATGATAAGAGAGATAAGTACAGAAGTCATAACAGACAATGTTAAAGAAATGTGCATCGAAGCAAATCATTTTCTTTCCAAAGACATGGATAAAAAATTAAAAGATGCTACTGAAAGTGAAAAATCCGAGCTCGGCAGAAAAATTCTAAATCAGCTTCAGGAAAACCTGCAGATAGCGGGGGAAGAGATGATACCAATCTGCCAGGATACCGGCATGGCTGTTTTCTTTGTGGAAGTGGGGCAGGATGTGCATTTCACAGGTCAGCCTATCGAGGATGCCATTAATGAGGGTGTGAGAAGAGGCTATACAGATGGCTATCTCAGAAAATCTGTTGTCAGCGACCCTCTTATCAGAGAAAATACAAAGGACAATACACCAGCAGTAATCCATTATTCGATAGTGCCTGGGGATAAGGTGAAAATTACTTTTGCTCCAAAGGGATTTGGCTCAGAGAATATGAGCCGTGTATTTATGCTCAAGCCGGCTGATGGAATCGATGGGGTAAAAAACGCAATCCTTACAGCGGTTAAGGATGCTGGTCCTAACGCATGTCCGCCAATGGTAGTAGGTGTAGGCGTTGGTGGAACCTTTGAAAAATGCGCAATTCTGGCTAAAAAAGCTCTGACACGTCCGACAGGAGAACACAGCGATATCGACTATGTAGCTGATATGGAAAATGAATTACTTGAAAAAATAAATAAGCTTGGAATTGGTCCTGGTGGATTAGGTGGAAGCACAACAGCCCTTGCTGTAAACATAAATACATATCCAACTCATATTGCAGGACTTCCGGTTGCTGTAAATATATGCTGTCATGTCAACAGACATGCGGTCAGAGTGATATAGTTATTAACATTTATTTAAAAATAGCAGGAAATAGTGTATAAGTGATAAAAATCATAGAAGATTGTGGATAACTATAAAGTAAATCATAAGAACAGGAGATAAGATGGATAAATATATAAATACACCAATCACAGAAGAGACAACAAAGGAACTTCACTCAGGCGATTATGTTTATATCACCGGTACAATATATGTAGCAAGGGACGCTGCACATAAGAGAATGATTGAAGCCTTAGACCATGGAGAAAGTCTCCCAATAGATATAAAGGATTCTACTATATATTATATGGGACCATCACCTGCCAGAGAGGGAAGACCAATCGGCTCCGCAGGTCCTACAACTGCAACAAGAATGGATAAGTATGCGCCAACCCTGCTCGACCTTGGAGAAAAGGCAATGATAGGAAAAGGAAAAAGGTCGCAGGCGGTAATAGACGCAATAATAAGAAATAAGGCTGTGTATTTTGCAGCGGTAGGTGGAGCAGGAGCTTTATTGTCAAAATGTATAAAGCAATCAGAGGTTGTCTGCTATGATGATTTGGGAGCAGAAGCAATCAGAAAATTATATGTGGAAAACTTTCCCGCAATAGTTGTAATAGACAGGGATGGAAATAATCTGTATGAAACAGCTATAAAAGAGTATTGTGACTTAGATTAATATACAAAATATAGTATATAAAGTATATGAAAACACAATAAGTATATAGCGTAAAAACTAATTAAAAAAAGTTAAATATAATCGTTGACAAATAGAGTAAACTTTAGTATCATAATCTATGCGTCACGGCGCAAGCAATTTAATATTGTTAAATATGAACTTTGGAGAAGTACTCAAGTGGCCGAAGAGGTGCCCCTGCTAAGGGTATAGGTCGGGAAACTGGCGCGAGGGTTCAAATCCCTCCTTCTCCGTTCAAATTTAAAAATTAAATTGAAAAAAGTTCTTGACAAACACGAAAGAGTTTGCTAAGATATAGAAGTTGTCGCTGATGAATAAACAATTCAGACAACAAAGAACATTGATAACTGAACAGTGAAAAACCTTGAAAGATTCAAAGAGAATAATTCAAGCAATCTGATAAAGATTGACGAACGCTTCGATTTAATCGAAGACCTTTAAACAGTAAATTCAGATTTATCTGAATGAACGAAAAGCCAAGTTTAACTTGACTGAGATTAAACTTTAACATGAGAGTTTGATCCTGGCTCAGGATGAACGCTGGCGGCGTGCTTAACACATGCAAGTCGAACGAAGCACTTTACTTGATTTCTTCGGAATGATTGTTCTGTGACTGAGTGGCGGACGGGTGAGTAACGCGTGGGTAACCTGCCTCATACAGGGGGATAACAGTT
>CAVFAM010000439.1:0-6994 GCA_963620375.1 Bacteroidaceae bacterium | reverse complement strand
TGTGGCTGTTAAATTCTATTATATTTTGGTAAACTATATTATAAGCTTATCAGGGAGTGTGGTAGATTATGATTACAGTAAAAATGTTTGAAAAAGAAGATATACAAAAGGTTATAGAATTTGAATACGAACTAAGAAAGCAGGAGCCTGATACATACTACTGGGAGCCTGACGAAAACTATGTGAAGCAGTTAGAGGAAAGCTTTTCCGATGAGCGTTTCAATACAGCAGTTTCACTCGTCGCTTACAAGGATGAACGTGTAGTTGGAAGAATTGATGCGTCTCTAATCAGCAGCAGAAGCGATGCCAGCTGCTTCAGTGCATATCTGGACTGGATATGTGTTTTGAAAAATGAGAGACATAATAAGGTTGCGCAGGCTCTTCTGGATGGATATATAGGAAGCTTAGATGCAGGACTGATATTGTGCAGCTATGCTATGAACCATAGAAATTGTTGCTGCTGATGACATACAGGGTGTGGCAAATGAGTAGAGATATAGGATTGAGAACAGAAAGTATGAAGGAAAACAAAATGCAGAAAAAAGCTCTGGTGACGGGGGCTTCATCAGGTATAGGATTGGCGATTGCAGAAAAGCTTGTGATGGAAGGCTACGAGGTCTACGGACTTGGGCGTGACTTTTCCAAGTCTGATAAGAAAATACAGGCTGACTTAGACATACCCGCAGACACAAATTTACAAGTAGATACAGATTTACGAGCGGACATAAATTGTAGGGGCGATAAGCAAAATGTTGACGAGCCACACATGAATATTCGTTTTCACAAGATAACCTGTGACCTGTGCAACACCCAAAAGCTCATAGAGATTATCCAGGACATCAACAAAGACCACGACATCAGCCTCCTCGTCAACAATGCCGGCGTCGGCTATTATGGTCTCCACGAGGAGCTGAACCCTCAGAAAATCAGCCAGATGGTCAGGACAAACCTTGAAGCCCCAATGATTATCACCAATCTGCTCCTAAGGGATTTAAAGAAAAATGCAGGCATAATCGTGAACACCTCATCTGTGACAGCAGGAAAATCTAATCCACATGGCTGTGCCTATGGTGCCACAAAGGCAGGGCTTACCAGCTTCTCCCACAGCCTGTTTGACGAGGTGAGAAAGTATGGGGTAAGGGTCATAAATATAGAGCCGGATATGACTGCCACCAACCTCTACCGCAATGCGGACTTTGCAGCGGATGAGGATGTGGAAGCAAGGCTTTTACCAGAGGAGATTGCGGACGCAGTATGGTATGCTGTGAACCAGAGAGAGGGGCTGGTGGTGACTGACATAGTTCTTAAACCACAGCTTCACAGAATAAAGCGTAAACCAGTCAGGTGAGAAAGGGCAGGGGGAGTAAATGCCACAGGATAAGAAATTAAAATATTATGATTTGATGGAAGACCTCCGGGCAAAAATCCTAAGCGGAGACATAAGACCGGGAGACAAGCTGCCATCAGAGAATGAGCTTACAAAGGAATACGGAGTCAGCAGGCAGACCGTGAGGAAAGCTCTTGAGATATTGGGTGAGGAAGGACTCGTCTATGCTGAGCATGGCAGGGGTACTTTTTGCAGTCTTATGCTCCCACCATCTGGGAAAACCCATAATATAGCAGTTATCACCACCTATCTGACTGACTATATTTTTCCCCGTGTAGTCCAGGGAATCGACCAGGTCATGACTGAGAATGGCTACAGTATAATCCTTAAAAACACCAAGAATTCCAGAGCCATGGAGGCAAAATACTTAGAGGAGCTTTTGCAGAAAAACATAGACGGACTCATAATCGAGCCAAGCAAGAGCCAGATATTTTGCAGACACCTCAACTTGTATGAACTTTTGGACAAGTATCATATACCATATGTTTTTATACAGGGCTGGTACAGCCATCTGGAGAACAAGCCCCAGATTTTGATGGATGACAGGAAGGGCGGCTACATGATAACCAACTACCTCATATCCCACGGCTATAAGGACATAGTGGGTGTATTTAAGGCGGATGATATACAGGGGCAGGAGCGCCACAAGGGCTATATTCAGGCCTTGCAGGAGGCAGGCATTATATACGACCCGGACAAGGTCATATGGTTTTACACTGAGGACAGAAAGAGCCATCCATATGATATGATTCGTGAGATGGCAAGGAACCGGGACAACAAGTATTTTGACTCGGTTGTTGCCTACAATGACCAGACAGCCCTCTACATACTGCAGGCGCTTGAAGCGGAGGGGCTTAAGTGCCCTGAGGATGTGGCGCTTACAGGCTTTGACAACTCATCCCTGGCAGAGGCGTGCATGGTGCCACTGACAACCATAGCCCATCCCCAGGAGAAGCTTGGCAGCATGGCGGCAGAGCTTTTGCTAAAGCTCATGAACGGAGAAGAAATGGATGGGAAAAACAGAATAATGATTGAGCCTGAGATTGTGGAGAGAGACAGTGTGGGCTGGAGAAAACAGATATAAAATTATAAAATACAACTTGTATTCATATGCGTACAAGTTGTATTCTTTTTATATACCAAAGTATGCAGGAAAAGCTGCCAGCTGCAGGTTTTCTGCATCAGGAAATAACGTAAAAATAAAGGGAGGTTATTATGTTAGCAGTAAAAAATTACAAGTTCTGGTTTTGTACAGGTTCACAGGATCTCTACGGAGATGAGTGCCTTGCAAATGTAGCAGCACATTCAAAGGAAATCGTTGCAAAGCTCAATGAGTCAGGTGTGCTTCCATATGAGGTTGAGTGGAGACCAACACTTATCACAAATGAGCTTATCAGAAAGACTTTTAACGAGGCAAATACAGATGATACATGTGCAGGTGTAATCGTATGGTGTCATACATTCTCACCAGCCAAGTCATGGATTCTTGGCTTAAAGGAGCTTAGAAAGCCTCTTTTACATCTTCATACACAGTACAATGAGGAGATTCCATACGATACAATCGACATGGATTTCATGAACGAAAATCAGGCGGCTCATGGAGACAGAGAGTGGGGACACATTGTAAGCCGTATGGGAATTGAGAGAAAAATTGTTGCAGGACACTGGTCAGACCCAGTTGTTCAGGGCAAGATTGCATCATGGATGCGCACAGCAGTAGGTGTTGTAGAGAGCAGCCATATCCGTGTAATGAGAGTGGCAGACAACATGAGAAACGTTGCTGTTACAGAGGGCGATAAGGTAGAAGCACAGATTAAGTTTGGCTGGGAGGTTGACACATACCCTGTAAACGAAATCGCTGAGTGCGTTGATTCTGTATCACAGTCAGACACAAATGCACTTGTTGACGAGTATTATGACAAGTACGACATCCTGCTTGAGGGCAGAGACCCAGAGGAGTTCAAGAGACATGTTGCTGTTCAGGCACAGATTGAGCTTGGTTTTGAGAGATTCCTTGAAGAGAAAAACTATCAGGCAATCGTAACACATTTTGGTGACCTTGGTTCATTAAAGCAGCTTCCAGGTCTTGCTATCCAGAGACTTGAGGAAAAAGGATATGGCTTTGGAGCTGAGGGTGACTGGAAGGTTGCCGCAATGGTAAGACTTATGAAAATCATGACAGCAGGCATGAAGGACGCAAAGGGTACTTCAATGCTTGAGGATTACACCTACAATCTGGTAAAGGGCAAAGAGGGAATCCTTGAGGCTCATATGCTTGAGATTTGTCCATCAATCGCAGATGGTCCAATCAGCATCAAGTGCCAGCCACTTTCTATGGGAGACAGAGAGGACCCGGCAAGACTTGTATTTACATCAAAGACAGGCTCTGGTATCGCAACATCACTTGTTGACCTTGGAAACAGATTCCGTCTGATTATCAACAACGTAGACTGCAAAAAGACAGAGAAGCCAATGCCTAAGCTTCCAGTAGCTACAAACTTCTGGACACCACAGCCAGACCTCTACACAGGTGCTGAGGCTTGGATTCTTGCAGGAGGAGCACACCACACAGCATTCACATATGACCTGACTGCTGAGCAGATGGGCGACTGGGCAGCTGCAATGGGTATCGAGGCTGTATATATTGACAACGATACTACAATCAGAAACTTCAAGCGTGACCTCATGCTGGGAGAAATCTTTTATAAATAAATTTATCAATAATAGATAAGAAAGGAAACAAAATGAACACATTAGAGCTTCAGAAACAGGCTGTTGAAGTTCGTAAAGGAATCGTCGAGGGTGTTCACAGCGCAAAGGCTGGACACCCGGGCGGATCTCTTTCAGCAGCAGACATTTTTACTTATTTGTATTTTGAGGAGATGAATATCGACCCAAAGAATCCTAAGGATGAGAACCGTGACAGATTTGTTTTATCAAAGGGACATACTGCACCAGGTCTTTATTCTGCACTTGCACACAGAGGATATTTCCCAGTTGAAGACCTCCTGACACTTCGTCACACAGGCTCATACTTACAGGGACATCCAGACATGAAGCACATTCCGGGAGTTGACATGTCATCAGGCTCACTGGGACAGGGACTTTCAGCAGCAGCAGGAATGGCTCTTGCAGGAAAGCTTAAAAACAAGGATTACAGAGTGTATGCCCTTCTCGGTGATGGTGAGATTCAGGAAGGTCAGATTTGGGAGGCTGCTATGTTCTCTGGTTACAGAAAGCTTGATAACCTCTGCGTAATCGTTGACAATAACAATCTTCAGATTGACGGAGCAATCGACGAGGTCTGCTCACCATATCCAATCGACAAGAAGTTTGAGAGCTTTAACTTCCACGTAATCAATATCGATGGAAATGATTTTGACCAGATAAGAGCAGCTTTTGACGAGGCAAAGGCTACAAAGGGCATGCCAACAGCAATCATTGCCCATACAGTAAAGGGTAAGGGCGTTTCATTTATGGAGAATCAGGTAGGATGGCACGGAAAAGCTCCTAATGATGAGGAGTTTGCTATCGCAATGGAGGATTTGAGAAAGGCAGGTGAAGAGCTGTGTCAGAAGTAAAGAAAATCGCAACAAGAGAAAGCTATGGTAATGCTTTAGTAGAATTAGGAAAAGAACATGAGAACCTTATCGTTCTCGACGCAGACCTTGCCGCTGCAACCAAGACAGGTACATTCAAGAAAGCTTTTCCAGAGCGTCATATCGACTGTGGAATAGCTGAGGCAAATATGACAGGCATCGCCGCTGGTATGTCAACATGTGGCTATGTGCCATTTATCAGTACATTTGCAATGTTCGCCGCAGGACGTTCATTTGAGCAGGTGCGTAACTCAATTGGTTATCCACACTTAAATGTAAAAATCGGTGCAACACATGCAGGAATCTCAGTAGGAGAGGATGGAGCAACACACCAGTGTAACGAGGACATCGCCCTTATGAGAGCAATCCCTGGCATGGTAGTAATCAATCCATGTGATGATGTGGAGGCAAGAGCAGCAGTTAAGGCAGCATATGAGTATGTAGGACCTGTATATCTGCGTTTTGGACGTCTCGCTGCACCAGTTATCAATGATGAGGCAACATACAAGTTTGAAATCGGAAAAGGTGTAGAGCTTCGTGATGGAAAGGACTGCACAATTATCGCAACAGGACTCTGTGTATCAGCATCACTTGAGGCTGCCGAGGCACTTAAGGCTAAGGGCATTGATGCACAGGTAATCAATATCCACACAATCAAGCCGCTTGATGAGGAGCTTGTTCTTGCCGCAGCTAAAAAGACAGGCAGAATCTTTACAGTTGAGGAGCATTCTGTAATCGGCGGTCTTGGAGATGCAGTAGCAGCAGTTCTTTCGGAGAAGTGTCCTACAAAGCTCACAAAGATTGGTGTAAATGATGTATTTGGTGAGTCAGGACCAGCAGTAGAGCTTCTTCACAAGTATGAGCTTGACGCTGAGGGCATTGCAAATAGAATCGAGAAAGAGCTTAATAAATAAGCGCATAATGTGTGGAGGCGTAGGTTATGTTAGAAGAATTAAAGAAACAGGTTTATGAGGCAAACATGGAGTTGCCAAAGAGAGGTCTTATAACATATACATGGGGAAATGTAAGTGGTATCGACAGAGAGTCAGGATACTTTGTAATCAAGCCAAGCGGAGTAGATTACGACAAGCTTACCCCTGATGATATGGTAGTTATGGACCTTGAGGGAAATAAAATAGAGGGTAAATATAAGCCATCATCTGATACAGCAACTCATCTTGAGCTGTACAAGAAATACCCAGAGCTTGGAGGAATTGTTCATACACATTCTCCAGAAGCTGTTGCCTGGGCACAGGCAGGAAGAGATATTCCACTGTATGGTACAACACATGCAGATTATTTCTTCGGACCAATCCCATGTGCCAGAAATCTCACACCACAGGAGATTGATGAGGCATATGAGAAAAACACAGGTCTTGTAATTATCGAGACCTTCGAGGCGAGAAAGATTAACCCTGTATACACACCGGCTGTACTCTGCCAGAACCATGGACCTTTTACATGGGGCAAGGATGCAGCAGAGGCTGTGCATAACGCTGTTGTGCTTGAAGAAGTTGCCAAGATGGCGAGAAATACAGAGGCGTTGAATCCAAATGTTAAGCCAGCTCCGGATTGCATTAAGGAGAAGCATTTCTATCGTAAGCATGGGGCTAATGCTTATTATGGACAGAACTAGGGGGAAGTCTTGGCTGACTAAAAGCTCAAGCGGATTTTGATGGTTAGTTCTGTGTGAGAGAAAAAGTATAAATTTAAAAATTGAGAATCGTTCAAGTGACATATTGCATATGTGCTTGAACGATTTTTTTCTGCATATGTTAATTGAATATAGTGTAGAATTGGGTTATACTACATGAAGTGCGTGGCTTCAGGCGATATATGCAACTGAGTTGACAAACTGGGATGATTGACCGTGTCCTTGTTCTGTAAATCAGGAATGAGGCAAGTCAGGCAGGAATAAAATTAGAATGACATACTTCGATTTTAAGTATGCGTAAAATAAATTAAGAGAACAGGAATGATTTTGATATGAGAGATATGAGTAGAAGAA
>CAVFAM010000438.1:0-5934 GCA_963620375.1 Bacteroidaceae bacterium | reverse complement strand
GAACTGCATCTTATTGGCAGTCAGCCGTGATTTTTGTACTGCTTATGGCAGCCCTGACCCTGTTATCAGCCATTTTGGTGAGAAGAGTTGAATATCAGGTAGGAGCGGAGGTGGATGAATAGTGGCAAGCAGCCTGTTTATCAAATTATTTGGAGGAGTACCACTTGACTGGTATGGCGAGGTACCTCTGATTCCCTTTGGGCAGTGGCTTCTGCCTATTGGCGTATTCCTGCTGACGGTTGGAATCTATGCTGAGAGAAGCAGAAAAATAAGGACTTTTACAGTGTACCGTTATGGAAGGCGCCTATACTGGTGGATAAAGCATTTTGCAGCAGGGGTGCTTGTTGGAATAAGGACAGGGTTTATTATCCTGATAAGCGCTCTGGTATGTGATTTTCTGATTGATAATATTTTAACACTTTCAGCAGCAGTTGTCGTAAAAATTAGTCTCATGTGGCTGGTTCACAGCCTAAGCATGGCGGCAATATTTGCCCTGCTTGATTTATTTTCTGTAAGGCGGCTGATACCGGGATTTCTGCTTTTGCTGGAGGGGATAACATTTATTATAGGTTTTCGTTTTTCCCGGATTTCAAATGCCATGTATGGTATGTG
Organism: Bacteroidaceae bacterium; assembly: GCA_963620375.1. Lineage (GTDB taxonomy): Bacteria > Bacillota > Clostridia > Lachnospirales > Lachnospiraceae > Roseburia. The sequence goes on along the minus strand of CAVFAM010000438.1, from coordinate 5,322 downwards.
GGGAATGTATGTGAGGAGCAGCTTGTATGAAACCGATGGATTTCCTGCCAGCTCAGTAATTGCAGTGGAGCTCATTTTAATTGCAGCGGCTTTTTTAATCGGATGTAGATGTCTGAAAAATGAAGAGAATATGATTTGATGGAGGAATAACTATGGAAGAGGTAATAAGGGTAGAAAATGTGACAAAGAAATTTCGTGATACGACAGCACTTGACCGTATCAATGTCAGCTTTGAAAAAGGAAAAATTTACGGAATCATAGGTAGAAATGGCTCTGGCAAGACGGTGCTGTTTAAAACCATGATTGGATATTTAAAGCCTACAGATGGAAGAGTCATTGTAGACAATAAGGAGATAGGAAAGGATATTGATTTTGCGCAAAACATGGGCATTATCATTGAGAACCCTGGATTTTTAAGCAGGTATACAGGATACGAAAATCTCAAATATCTGGCATCAATCAGAAGAGTAATAGGCAAGGAGCAAATCCGAAAAAGTATGGAGAGAGTAGGCTTAGACCCAGACAGCCGCAAGAAGGTGGGAAAATATTCTCTGGGCATGAGGCAGAGGCTGGGCATCGCTCAGGCTATTATGGAAAATCCTGACATTCTTATTTTGGATGAGCCTATGAACGGGCTGGATAATCAGGGGGTAAAGGACGTTAGGGATATTTTACTGGGCTTGAAGGAGGAAGGAAAGACGATTATACTGGCAAGCCATAATAAGGAGGATATTGAGGTCTTGTGTGATAGGGTGTATGAGATGGACCATGGCAGGATGAGAGGATGAGTTGCTCTTGAAAATGGGGGCTTGGGCAGATAAAATGTAGTTATTGGGCATGAGAACTTCCCACATTTAGGTGGTGGAAATCTGCTGATATACAGTTGTTTTCCAGAAAAAATATGAAGTTAGCTGCGGGAATTAATCGAGGATAGGGTTTGTAAATTCGATTAAGTGTTTACGTTGCCTATGGTATGGAAACCCGCAGCAGTTCATATTTTGTTCTGGAAAACAACTGTATATCAGCAGATTATCGGAGGTTGTGGAGTGGGAAGTTAGGTGCCATGTGTATAGGGAAGGTGTAAGGTGGCTTGCGTTCGGAGATGGCAGGTTTGGGGCATAAATAAGCATGAAAGTATAGAGAATATAAGATGAGAGTATGCTACTGTGAGGATGAAGTGGCTCAGGCAGAGCTTTTTAAGAAGATGGTTGATAAGTGGGCGGCAGATAATGGCACAAGTGTCTGCATGGATATATATGAGAGTGCGGAAGAGTTTCTATTCAAGACAGATGCAGTCGCTTATGATTTGATTTTTCTTGATATCTCAATGAAGACCATGAGCGGGATGGAGCTTGCCAGAAAAATCAGGGAAAAGGATAAGAATACGGTAATTGTGTTTGTCACATCTGACCCGGGCTATGTGTTTGAGGGCTACGAGGTCAACGCTTACAGGTATCTGCTCAAGCCTGTTTCAGAGCCTAAGCTTGCGGAGATACTTGAGGCTGTGAGTCAGAAATCGGACGATTTACAGGAAGAGAGCATAATCCTTAAGGTAGGCGGGGAAAATTATAAGCTAAGGTTAAATGACATCATGTATGTGGAAGCCCAGGGGCACTACATAAATATTGTAAAAGCTGATGGAGAGACCATATCATTTAAGTCTGGATTTTCGGATGTGCTAAAAAGGATAAACGAGACCGGAGAGAACTGCGTGCCAGCCCATAGAAGCTATGCAGTCAATGTCTCAAAGATAAGCAGCATAGGCAGAAGCGAGTGCAGATTATCTGATGGAACAACAATTCCTGTAAGCAGGTCTGCCTATAAGGACTTAAATGATAAGTTCATCAAATATAATCTTGAGGGAAAATAAACCTATGAATAAAAATACGCTATCAATTATTTTGCTTGTCCTGGCTCTTATCATTGGGCTTGTCTTAATCATATGCCTGATTAGATTTGTAGTGACAAAGCATCTTGAAAAAAGCACAGCAGCCTATCAGAATAAGCTGCTCAAAAACCAGATAGACGAAGTGCATAATGTATACATGACCATGAGAGGCTGGCGGCATGATTACCATAACCATATGCAGTCCCTCAAAGCATATCTGGAAATGGATAATATCAAGGAAGCAAGAGGCTATCTGGATAAGCTTGAGACAGACCTGGATGACATAAACCTATTGTTTAACACAGGAAATATCGGAGTAGATGCAATCCTAAATTCCAAGATATCCCTTGCAATCCATAACGGCATCCCGGTAGACTATAAAGCCACCGTGCCAGAGAAAACCACAGTGACAGATATAGATTTGTGTGTAGTACTGGGAAATCTCATAGACAATGCCGTGGAATCCTGCATGAAGGTAAAGCCAGAAGAGCAGTTTATCAGACTATATATAGGCATCTTCAAGGAACAGCTCTATATATCCGTCAGCAATGCCACAAACGAAGTGGTGAGGAAGCTGGACGAAGAATATATCACCAATAAGCGGGGAAATCATGGACATGGCTTAAAGAGAATAAATCTCATTGTAGAAAAATATGAGGGCTATATAAATAGGAAAAATGAAGCGGGAGTGTTTGTAACGGAGATAATGCTGCCACTGTAAATTTTGTTGCAATGAATTAAATCAAGAGAAACTGCATAAAGCAGGTCAAATATATTTTGTCATTTGTGTACGGATTGATGTCATTCGTGCACATTTTTTATTTTAACTATTATGATTGATATAATAAGGCTAAGAATTTGAAGTTATTAAACGAATTATTGGATTTAAAATCTATTATAAGTGAGAAATCAATAATAAGTATGCAAACCGAATTATGAGTTAAAAGTTTACTATAAGTATGTAAAACAAATTTTATAATTAATAATTTTCTATAATCCTATAGATTTATACCTTAAATTTTATCAGTTAAAACTTACGATAAGCAAATAACTTCAATTCGACCGAGTGTATAAAAGCTTTCATTTAGTTGCAAATCCACTATCCGGCTTTGAAAGCTTTACACAAGGTAAAAACTCAAACTTCCCATCCGAGAGCCTGCGATAATCGGATGGCATACAGTTGTTTTGTAGAACAAAATATGAACTGCAGCGGGGTTCCAGTACACTAGGCAATGAAATAACTGAACAAATATATACAGCCTATCTTGCACAAGTCCCGCTGCTAACTTCATATTTTTTCGACAAAACAACTGTATGCCAGTAGATTTTCATAATCAATATATGGGAAGTTTGAGCCACCAAACCACAAAGAGGAGCAACAAAATGAAAAAATACACCCCTATAAGCAATTTCATATTCGCCTACAAACCCGTATGGCAAAATAAGCGCATATTCATATGGGACAGCCTGCTAGAAATACTCCTTTCAGTAGTAGTCCCCCTATTCGGTTTATCCCTAAGCGCCCTTGTCATAAGGCTGCTTGGAAATCAGGTGAGTTTGTTAACCCTAATCATAACCATCCTCTGCGCCTTTGTCTGTTATGCAATAGCAAACGCACTGCAGAGTTTTATAAGCGCAAAGCATAATCCCCATAATATTGAGATAAGACTTGAACTATTTTACAACCAGATAACGAAAAAGGAGTTAAGCCTTCCGCTTGAAGAGGTGGAATCACCTGAAGTCAGGCTTTTAGGAAAGAAAGCAGATATGGCAATAAACGAAAACTGGGGAGGCATAGAAGGATATTTCAGATACAGCAATGCCCTAGGTATAGGAGTGCTGGGGCTTGTGGTCTATGCAGTTTTAGCTGGCACAATTCATCCACTGATAATCATAATGCTGCTTGTCTTATCAACAATATCTGTGTTGGTAGACAGCCTGCCAAACTGGTACTACAAGAAGGTCAAGGACAAGCTCGCCAGTGAGAATATGACCAAAGAATACATAGATAAAATTGTGCAGACCACATCCGCAGGAAAGGACATAAGAGTATACAGCATGTCGGACTGGATAATTGGAAAGTTTGACAGGGCTATCATGAATACGAGAAGACTGACTGCAAAGCAGAACCTGCTTGCCTACATAGGCTCTGCCACTAGTTTTACGCTAAATGCAGTCAGAGATATTTTCTGCTATCTCTACCTTATATATCTGCTGCAAAATGGATTGTCCATATCCCAGTTTGTGTTTTATCTTGGTATTATTTCAGGATTTTCACAGTGGTTTAATGAAATCACAAGGAATGGAGTCCAGATGAAACAGTGTGATTCGCAGGTATGCGATATGAGAAGGTATCTGGACTACTGTGAGGAAGATGACAGTGACAAGCTGGTGCCTGAAAATGGATTTGATAGCATAGAGATTGAGTTTAGGAATGTGACCTATAAATATCAGGGGTCAGATGAGGCTGTGCTAAAGGATGTGTCCTTTAAATTAAATGCCGGTGAGCACAAGGCACTGGTAGGACTAAACGGAGCTGGTAAATCAACACTTGTAAAGCTTATTTCAGGTCTCTATCTGCCCACATCGGGAGATGTTCTGGTAAATGGAATAAGTACAAGGCAGTTAAAGCTAAAGGAATACTACAGGCATCAGGCAGCAGTATTTCAGGACTGTTTTGTCACCTCCTACACAGTGGGGGAAAATATTGCCTTCAGCGAGGACTGGGACGAGGATAAGGTCTGGGATTGCATCAGACAGGCTGGCCTGTATGACGTGATAAAAGGACTTCCAAAGGGGCTTATGACATATCTGGGAAAGGATTTGACAGAGGAGGGTGTGAGTCTTTCAGGTGGACAGATACAGAAGCTTCTGCTGGCAAGAGCCCTGTACAGGAATCCATCTCTTATTCTGCTGGATGAACCGACAGCAGCACTTGACGCAATAGCTGAGTCTGAAATATATGAGATATATAGCAAGGTGCTCAGGGAAAAGACCTCACTTTTCATATCCCACAGGCTTGCATCCACCAGGTTCTGTGACCAGATAATCCTCCTGGATAATGGAAAAATCGCAGAGCAGGGTACCCATGATGAGCTTATACAGCTACAGGGAAAATACGCAGAGATTTTCAAGATACAGAGCAAGTATTACGAAGAGGGAGGTGAGTCAGATGTCAATTAAGGATATGTGGAAATACCTGATGTTTCAGACAAAGGGCTACAGAATAATAGAGGCTGTGATAGTCATCGGCTCATTGTGCGGAGCAGCAGTGGCTTATGTAAACAGTATATTGTATGCAAAAATAATAGATAGACTTATGCTCAAAAATTATGATGGAGCTATCAGTCTGGTATTTATTATGGTTTTGAGCATCTGGCTCATAAATATGGTTTATCAGGCATGTAATCAGGTCTTTAGGCAGTATGCTGACC
>CAVFAM010000437.1:0-4743 GCA_963620375.1 Bacteroidaceae bacterium | reverse complement strand
ACAGGAGAACCATGGACGATAGCGGAGACAAAGCGCTGCATAATAAGAGAGCTCACAATGGATGACATAGATGCCCTGTTTGAGCTGTACAGTAAGCCCGGTATAACAGACTTTGTGGAGCCACTGTATGACTACGACAAGGAATGCGAGTACGAGAGAGCCTACATAGAGCATATGTATGGCTATTATGAATACGGCATGTGGCTGGTATTCTCCAAGGAGACCGGAGAACTTATAGGACGGGCAGGACTGGAAAACAGAGACTACTGTGACGAACCAGAAATATACCACAGCGAAATGGAGCTGGGCTACATCATAGCCCCTGAATACCAGCGTCAGGGGTATGCAACAGAAGTTTGTAAAGCCATACTGGAGTACGCATGGGAAAACCTGAGTCCAGAGAGGATAAATTGCCTGATAGATGAGAATAATTACCCATCCAGAAGATTGGTGGAGAAGCTGGGATTTCATCTGATTGGGAAAACTGATGTGACAGGGGAGCTATTGTTAAGATATGTAATTACCAATGATGACGTAAGTGCTGATTAAGCAAACATGTATGATAAGTATAAAGAATATAAAATTGATGATTAAATTGTTTGTATAACCTGAAACATAGGGGAGATTAATATATAAACTGTAGAAAAGTGATATTAATTTAAATCCTAGACAAATGGTTAAACCCAAACGACAAATATAGTTGCTGAAGATAACATAAATTAATGAAGCATATAATAAATAAAGACACAAATCGTTAAAGTATTATATATTGAAGCATTAAAAAGCTATTGAAATATGCGTAAAAATATATAAAACAACATCAAAGATTATAAACAAACGTAAATACAGCCAAAATGCAGCTTGGACTTCCCATACAAACCCTGCGATAATCGGCTGGCATACAGTTGTTTTGCAGAACAAAATATGAACTGCCACGGGGTTCCATTAACAAGGCAACGAGATAGTCAATCAGATTTATACACCCTATCCTCGATTCGTTCCCGTGGTTAACTTCATATTTTTTCTGGAAAATACACTGTATGCCAGCCGATTTTAAACCTTGCAAGTGGGAAGTCCAAGCGGAGCATTGGTCGCATTGGTCACATTAGTCAGCGCCAGTTGCCCATCACATTCCAATCAAGTCAAAAGCTTCAAAGGACACCACAACCTCATAATCATGCCCCACATTCGGATACTTAATCTGCACCGACTTAAGCGTCTGGCTATAATACCATCCACACTCAGCCTCCTCATACTCAGCCCTGTGCAGGAAATGAGCTATCTCATCCCCATCCACTTTTACCCAGTAAGGTGATTTCTCACGATGAACCATATCTATATGTATACGCTCAACCGGACTTTCATAACTGCCGGTTATGCTAAAGCCAAGCACTGTCTGTTCACCGGCATGCATTTCAATATGGGTATTGCAATAGACACCCTTCTCATAATCCAGCGTAGCCCCATCATCATCATACAAGTCAAAGACTCCGTCTGCGTCAGAAGCACAGAGGATTTTCAAATCAGTTACCTTTTCTGTCGCCAGATTAAAGAGCTGGTTTTCCGCAATCGGGATAATAGCACCGCTTCTTATAAACATTGGTATGCTTGATAGTGTGACAGGAACAGTAATCGTCTGACCACCCGTATATGCTTCCCTGGTCTCATAGTCGTAGAAGACAGCTCCCTCTGGCAGATAGACTTCTCTTTCGGTGGCACCCTTTTCCACTACATTTGCGACCAGAAGAGAATCTCCAAGCATGAACTCAGTTCCTTCATTATAGCAGTTAGTATCGTTCTGGAAGGCATAGACCAGTGGCTCCATAATTGGGGCACCGGTTTTTGCAGCCCTTGCCATAAGTGAGTACATATATGGTGACAGGCGGTATCTGAACTGGATTGCATCACGAATCAGGTGCTTTGTACCGCTGTACATCCATGGCTCTGTCACAGTGTTGTCTGTGTTTGTAGAGTGAATGGAGAAGCGGGGCTGGAAAATACCATTTTGTACCCAGCGGACGAAAAGCTCCTCCTCAGGTGCAGGACCATAGAAGCCGCCTATATCGCAGCCCTGATTTGCCACACCTGAAAGTCCCATGCCAAGTATGGTTGCAATATTATATTTAAGGCTCTCCCAGCAGGTGAGGTTGTCCCCTGCCCAGGTCTGGGCATAGCGCTGGATGCCGGCATGTCCTGAACGGCATACGGCAAAGGCTCTGGTGTCTGGATATTCCTCATGGACAGCCTCCTGGGTGAGCTGGCACATGAGATTGCTCATTACAGGCTTAATCTGTCCGATTGATGCCCCCTTGCCCTCAAAGCAGACTTTTGAATCCTTATCCACCAGTCCCTCATACTCGCAGTTATCATTCCACACGGAGGTTGTGCCATAGGAAAGCAGATAATCCTTCATATATTTTTTCCAATCAGTCCGCACAGATGGCTTGGTGTAGTCTATGTAGTTTCCCATGCCTCCCCACCAGAGACCTACGGCAGGAGTGTCATCAGTGCTGTTTAGGACGAACATGTTTTTTGCTGCCATATCCTCTTTGTAAGGATGGGAGAGCAGCATACCAGGCTTTATGTTTGGCGACACAGTTATGCCCCGCTCCTTCATCTGCCTGAAAAACTCAGCAGGACTCTTGAATTTATCGTAATTCCAGGTGAAGGTATAGCGCTTCATTCCCTCCCCTGCGTCGATTTCGCAATAGCCAGATGACAGCTGGAAGCCGTCGATTGGGATTTCCTCCTCCCTTGCCTTGTCGATAAAGCTCACGATGGCATCATCTGCGTCCTTTGGCAGCTCTGGATAGTACATTGAGGAACCGAGATAGCCAAGGGCTGTTTTAGGCAGCATTACGGATTTTCCTGTCAGGTCAGTGTAGCGGGACACAACTTCCCTCATTGTAGGTCCTGCGATAAAGAAGAGGTCGATATCGCCTCCGTCTATACGCACTGTGCTGTGGTGCTTCACATAGTTGCTGTGAGACCTGCCCATGTTGAAATCGCACTCCCATGTGGTGTGATAGAAGTAGCCAACAGCTTTTCTGGTATCTGAGTTTAGCTTCAGATAAAAAGGAATGTGCTTGTACAATGAGTCCGTCTTGACAGGATTGTAGCCCATGCAGTCCCCAGGTGCTGTCTGCATAAAGGTCTCACGCTTGTTAAAGTCTCCTGTACGCTCGCCGAAGCCGTAATAATTGTCTGCGGCATCAAAGAGACAGCTGTGGATACGCCTGTTATTGCTGTCTGACTGCCAGCCCATGTAAGGTATGTCCTCATGGAGCAGAGTCCCCTCATTGTCAAAAATCTGAAGCATAAATGGGTCTTTGTGGGCAATGATTTTAAGCTTTTTACCCTGTAGGATAAAAACATCCTCCTGCTCGCCCAGACTGGCATCGGCTGCCTCAATCCTGTGGCGGTAATCTTTTAACACCTCGTCCATGCGGTCTTCCCATGCTGTCATGACCAGCGAATAGGATTCCTCTGCAAAATCCCCGTCAAAGCCTGCACGGATACGCACTATATCGTCTGTAAGAAAAAGAATGTGGATAGGAACTGCATTTGTATTCAGAACAAATGTCTTGTCTTTTTTGCTTATGCCAAGTAGTTTGTCAATAATTATCACTGTAAATCCTCCCGTGTTTGTGATTTCACAATTTGTATCGTATAGGTTTATTTTAGTAAAAAAAGAGCAGCAATTCTACACTGATTTTGCTGCTCTTTTTTAAATTACTTTACATATTTTGCTATATTATTATTACTATTTTCTCTTTGCGGCAATTGCCTCTACGTTTGCCTCAACCTTCTTTTTAGAGAGTGGATAGAGGAAGGCAAGGGATGCGGCAAGCACTACAAATCCAATAGCTGGGAAAAGTGTTGACACATCATAGATGCCATTTATAACATTTTCGTCAAAGGCTGTGGCGCTTGAATATCCTACGATAGAGAGGAGCAGTCCAGTGATTCCGTTTGCAGCAGCCTGTCCCAGCTTTCTGGCAAAAGAGTATACAGAGTAAACTGTTCCGTCACTACGGATGTTTTTCTTTACTTCGATATCATCAATTACATCGATAATCATTGCCCAGCACATGATGTTGAAAAATGACATGCCGGCAAAGGTAATCATATAAAGCACAATAAATACTGTAACATTTGTTGTGTGAATAAAATAAGCAATAAACATAGTCACAGAGCTGATTAACGCACCTATGACTGTCAGCTCTTTTTTGCCAAACTTAGCTGCAAGCTTTGTTACAAAGGTTGAAAGCACGAGTACAACTGCACATCCAAGCAGACCGCTCATGGAAAGTGCCTTTGCACTGTTGAAATAGTTAGGGAAAATATAGTTGTTCATTCCTGATATTGTCATCTGTACTACAAGGAAAATCAGCGCAGATACAACGATTCCTACAAAGGAACGGTTTGTGAACAATACACCGAAAAGCTCAAATACATTCTTGCGCTCCTCAGGGGCTTCAAGCTTTACACGCTCTGTAGTGAGGTGATAGCAGACTAAATATACCAGAACCGCAAGGATTGAGCATACAGCAGATGCTATCATAGTTTTGTTTCCGCTGAGTACCTGATGTCCTTCTGCGTCGGTGGTGTATACAACCATAGGCAGTATTACAACGATTACAATCTGTGCAACAGTGGCACCAATTGTTCTCCAGTTAGAGAGCATGGCTCTTTCCTCTGGCTTATCACTCATTGCAGATGCCATAGAACCATAAGGAATAT
>CAVFAM010000436.1:2111-3867 GCA_963620375.1 Bacteroidaceae bacterium | reverse complement strand
TTGAGATGATTCCTTCCTCTCCTCTTGCAGCTTCGTTTGCATCCTTGTTGATTTCAATTCCAAGGTAGCCAAGGTATGACATGATATTCTCTCTTACATGAGTAACATTCTCACCGATTCCTGCTGTAAATGCAATAGCGTCAACACCATTCATGGCAGCTACATAAGAACCGATGTATTTAGCAACCCTGTAGCAGAATACGTCGATAGCGTTTGCAGCCTTCTCATTGCCCTCTGCTCTTGCTGCTGTAAGGTCACGGAAGTCACTTGATACGCCTGACATACCAGACACACCAGACTTCTTGTTGAGTACATTCATCACGCCATCAATATCAAGGTTCTCTTTCTTTGCGATAAACTCCATGATTGAAGGGTCAATATCTCCAGAACGGGTTCCCATTACAAGTCCCTCAAGTGGAGTAAGTCCCATTGAAGTATCTACACATTTTCCGTTTAATACAGCACTTACAGATGCACCATTTCCAAGATGGGCAACGATAATCTTAGAGTTGTTTAAATCAAGTCCAAGATACTCTGCTGTAGCCTTTGATACGAAATCATGGCTTGTACCATGGAAGCCGTATCTTCTCACTTTATATTTCTCATAATACTCATATGGAAGTCCGTATAAGTAAGCCTTTGCTGGCATTGTCTGATGGAAAGCTGTATCAAATACACCTACCATTGGCACATTTGGCATGAGAGCCTGGCAGGCACGGATTCCGATGATGTTTGCAGGGTTGTGAAGTGGTGCAAGGTCATTACACTCCTCTACAGCCTTGATAACCTCCTCTGTAATCACAACAGAGCTTGCGAACTTCTCTCCACCATGGACAATACGATGTCCTACAGCATCGATTTCTGAAAGAGCCTTGATTGCTCCTGTCTTATCATTTACAAGGGCATCAAGAACCATCTGGATTGCTTCCTTGTGAGTTGGCATAGCTGCCTCTGTAATCTCTTTATCAAGACCAGCCTTCTGGTAAGTAAGTCTTCCATCGATTCCAATTCTCTCACAAAGACCCTTTGCAAGGACTTCTTCTGACTCAGAGTTAATCAACTGATATTTCAGTGATGAACTTCCGCAGTTAATTACAAGTACATTCATTTCAAATATCTCCTTCTATAAATTTACATACTGCATTAATTATAAACCGATTTTTTCGAGCAGACAAGGGTAAAATATGTTATTATGTATAAACAATCCCATGGAGGTGCTTGCAATGAAGGTTTCAGGAGTTATAACAGAATACAATCCTTTTCATAATGGACACAAATACCAGCTGGATAAAATCAGGGAAGAAACCCATGCAGACTACATTGTTGTGGCTATGAGCGGCAATTTTGTGCAGAGGGGGACTCCCGCCTTTATTGACAAGTACACAAGGGCTGAGATGGCGTTAAGATGTGGAGCTGACCTGGTTCTTGAAATCCCGGTAATAGGTGCGACCTCATCAGCAGAGGGCTTTGCAAGGGCTGGGGTCATGACTCTTGCTTCAACAGGCGTGCTCTCCACCCTATGTTATGGTGTGGAGAAAAAGTCAGGACTCCTATCTGAGCTTGCTGATTTTCTCAGCTCTCCATGTGAAGAATTTAACGATAGCCTAAGCTCCCATATGAAGTCAGGTGACAGCTTTCCTGCTGCAAGGGCTAAGGCTGTGTGCCACTGTTTTCCAGATGCTTCTGCTTCTGAAATACAGGATATACTTTCAACGCCAAACAACATCCTTGCAATCGAATATGAGAAAGCCTTAAA
>CAVFAM010000436.1:0-2101 GCA_963620375.1 Bacteroidaceae bacterium | reverse complement strand
GCATAAACGGACACCAGATTGAGCGTGTGGGTGAGGGCTATCACTCTGTCAGCCTGTCAAGCGATTTTGCCTCTGCGTCAGCAATCCGTGAGGCTGTAGCAAAGGGCAGCCCTGCTTATGAAATTCAAAAATATATGCCAGAGGAAGCCTATGAGGTACTCATATCCCGTGCTAAAGCCCTGACAGATACAGATGTAAACCCAGCCTGTGTCATGCCGGATGATATATCACAGACACTGCTCTATAAGCTTCTCACATTCTCTGCCAGTGGCAGTAATGACGCTTTCTGTGATTTTTCAGACTGCACAGAGGAGCTTTCATCCAAAATAACAAACAATATATATCGTTATGAGAGCTTCAGCCAGTTCTGTGATTTACTCAAGAGCAAAAACTATACCCACACCCGGATAAGCCGTGCCCTGACCCACATACTGCTGGACATAAAAAAATCCGATGCGGATGTTTTTGCCCAGTCTCTTGCCATAAGTCAGGCAGTGCCATACCTGCGTGTACTAGGCTTTAAAAAGAGCAGCTCTGCCCTCCTGCATGAGATTAAAGAAAAAGCATCAGCCCCCTTGATTACAAAGGTAGCCGATGCTTCATCAATTCTGACACCATCGTCATATAAGATACTAAGAAAAGATATATCTGCCTCAGATATATACCGCAGCATACAGTGCAGCAAATTGCCAGAAGCAGGCAATAACAGCTTTGGAAACATGCCAAACGAATACACCCGGCAGATTGTTGTTATCCAATAACTATATCCATTCAGATTTTACTGCTTGTATTTGTGGATTACAATTCCATGATTATCTCACGGGCAAGCTCTTCCTCGACAGGCTTTGCAAATACACCCGGTGCAAACTCAACCACATTGCCTATGCCCTTTTGAAGGACAAATCTGAGCTTGCCATCCCTGACCTTTTTATCGGTGTAAAGCTTTTTAACCAGAGCCTCCCTGTCGATATAATCAGGTATTCTTGTTGGAAGTCCAGCCCTGTCATACAGCCTGATAACCCTCTCAGCCTGCTCCTCGGACATATATCCAAGTCTAGCCGACAAAAGCACCTCTGCCGCCATTCCTATCCCGAGAGCCTCACCATGCAACAGCTGATAGTCACTCACAGTCTCAATGGCACGTCCTACTGTGTGTCCCAGATTAAGTACCTCTCTCAAGCCGCTTTCCCTCTCATCCTTCATGACAATCTCGTATTTGATTCTACAGTTATTTTCCGCAATGTACTCGCAGGCAAACTTGTCAAAGGCTAAGATTGACTCAAGATTTTCCTCTATAAACTCAAACATCTCAAGACTTGCCAGACAGGCATGTTTTATAGTCTCTGCCATGCCGCTTGCCATCTGACGTTTTGGAAGCGTAGTCCAGGCTGCTATATCTATATACACCTTCTTAGGCTGGTTGAAAAGTCCAATCAGGTTGGTCGCAAGAGGTGTGTCAACCGCAGTCTTGCCACCTACAGACGCATCTGCTGCTGCAAGAAGTGTTGTGGCATAGTTGATAAAAGGTACGCCTCTGGCAAATGTTCCAGCTATAAAGCCAGCTAAGTCTGTGACAACTCCACCGCCAACTGCTATTATACAGCAGTCTCTTCTATAGCTCTTTTCAAGCATTGCATCCTCAACCTTTGCTTTGGTCTCCCTGGTCTTGCTCTTTTCCCCTGCCGGAATAACAAACAGGTCAACTATATAGCCCTCCCCTAGAAGCTTTTCGCATATAGGCTTTGCATACAAGTCTCTCACATTGGTATCTGTAATAACAGCAAACTTTTTAATTTTTCCTACTAACCCTTTGCCCAAATCATCTATCAGCTCATTCTGTAAATCGTAGCCAATAGAAATCTCATAGCTGTCATCAACTACTTTTTTTAATTCAACATCAAATGTACTCACACCATCCTCCTCTTCTATCTGTGCAGCTCATCAATAATTACGTCAATATCCTCAAACGAACGGGTTTTTGCATATTCCTCAAACTCGCCGATTGGAACAGGCTTTGAATAATAAAAGCCCTGTATTATCCTACAGCCAATGCCCTTTAGCAGTTCAAGCTTCTCATCATCCTCAACACCCTCTGCAATCA
>CAVFAM010000435.1:0-2691 GCA_963620375.1 Bacteroidaceae bacterium | reverse complement strand
ATCCGTCTCATTTATCTGGCAGCCTGCATATTTTAAGGCTGTGATGTACAGAGGCTCACGGATTCCCTGCTCCTTTAATACCTGACCTGCCAGAAGCTCTGCTGGTCTGACGTCAGAAACTATGCGTCCGTCTCCCACAACAATAATACGATCCACATCACGATAGAGTACGTCCTCCAGACGATGCTCGATAATGACAATCGTTGTCTTTTTCTCTTTATGAATACGGTCAATCAAATCAATTGCACGCTTGCCTGTTGCAGGGTCAAGGTTTGCCAGTGGCTCGTCAAAAAGCAGAATATCCACATCATCTACGATAACGCCTGCCATTGATACACGCTGCTTCTGTCCTCCCGAAAGGGCATTTGGGGCATGCTCAAGAAAATCTGTCAAGTCCACAGTATCTGCGACCTTGTCCACGCGGTTAAACATTTCCTGCTGGTCGATACAGTCATTTTCCATAGAAAATGCAATATCCTCTGCCACTGTAAGCCCGATAAACTGACCATCAGTGTCCTGCAATACAGTTCCTACTAATTTAGACAGACCAAAAATACCAAGCTTCTTAGGGTCCTGTCCTTTAATCTTCAAGCTTCCTGTACTCTCACCGGTAAATGAAAATGGAACCAGCCCGTTGATACAATGGGCAAGTGTTGACTTACCCGAACCGGATGGTCCCACAATCAAAACCTTCTCCCCAGGATAAATCGAGAGATTTATATTCTGGAGAGTTGGCTCTACCTGTGATCGATATTTAAAAGAATAATCTTTAAACTCGATAATTGCTTCCATAAAATCTTAATCTTCCTTTGTGAGACTGGATGATTTTGCTCCAATCTTAGAATATGCTGCTGTTAAAATAGTTCCTAATACACCAACGGCAATAATATTTGCAACGAAGGCTGCTGCACCCTGAACAAATACCTTGTTTGCAGGCTCAGCATAAATCAAGATGTCAAGCACTGGTGCTACAAGTACCCATGCTACAAGGTTTCCGATAACCTGAACAATATTGAATTTAACAATCTGCTTTGTATTGAAGCCGCCCTCTTTTACAGCGAACTGCTTTGCGAAAAGTCCGATTGCGATTCCAAATACTGCATCTGGGAATACCCAGCTCCACCATACACTTCCGTAGAATAAAGCATCACCAATTGCATGTCCAGCAAGTCCCATGATACCACCTACTACAGGTCCGAATACAGCTGCGAAAAATGCTAACAATGCAGCTCTTGGCTGTAAAGATGTGTTTGGAATAAATCCAAGTGGAATCTGTACGTTTGTCAGCACGATAAACAGTGCTGTTCCGATACCAGTTGCAACAACTTCTTTGATACCAAATTTGTTTTTCATAATATACTCCTTCTGCTGCATCCTGTGCAGCCTTTTTCTTATGTCAGGCAAGGGTCATATGTAGACCAGCCTGCACCCATACATAATAAGCTATAGAAGGAATTTTTTCAATATTTTATTTGCATATTGGTAATTCAAATAAGTTCACTCAATTCATAGTATATTAATCAGCATAAAGCATCCAGAATTATGCGCCAGTTTTCAAGCAGGCGTTCTACTGAATATGCCGCATTGGCAGGGCTTGTGGATGGAAGTACTTTAGCTTCTATTCCTAAAATTTTCTGCTGATACTTCTTATAGTACTTCCCAGATGCAGCTCCATTGCAGTATACATTTCTAATCTTTGAGCCTTCTATAATAGGCTTTAGGTCTGTAGGCACCACATTTTTGATGCTGCTGTCGCTGGAACCTATTATGTCACAGCTGTAGATAGTGTCCCACAGGGCAATATGGTGCTTATGAAGCATTGCACTCTTCTCTTCAATTGTCACCGGTACTTCCTCAGACAGTATTTGTGCCATCACCTTCCAGAAGCGGTTCTGTGGATGCCCATAGAAGAATTTCTGCTCTCTGGATTTTACAGATGGAAGACTTCCCAAAATCAAAATCTCGGAATTTTCATCATATAAGGGTGGAAAAGGATGTACTATATGATCGTATCTTGTATTCAATATTTCGCTCCTATTATATGCTTCTGACCCACACGCTCATCTCGCCATAGCCTCTGTTTCCCCAATTACAGTATGGCACAAAGGTAAGCTCTGCATCTCTAAAGCTCACAGGTCTTGGCGCATACAGCCTGCCATCACTCCAGGCAGCGGTCTCAACCCGTCTGCCCTTTGCCTTTATTATAGTAACTCCTCCTAAAATATCCTCTCTGTACTCCTCTGTCAAGGCTTCTGACACATCAAGATATAAATTTGACAGATTTGAACCGTTGTCAGTTTCCTCAAGGCAGTAGACTATTGGCCCCTTTACCACAGCCACTTTGCCCACATCAGCTCTCACATTCGGATTTGCATACACAACCTGTGCAGGCATGTCAAAACTAATGTCAATGACATCTTTGGAAAATTTATCCTCTATTATCAAGTATCCCTTTTCTATTACTGGCGCTATTTTTTGTCCGTTCATTGTGACCTGTAAGTTCTTAGCATATGATGGAATCCTTATTCTGATTTTTCCTGTTGCCTTTTTGTCTGATGTTATTTCATTATTTTCGTAAAGCGTTTCAGCATCGGAAATCGCTTCTATATAGATTCTCGTCTGCCCCTTCCACGGGAACTCTGTCTCGACCTTAACTGCCACCCGACCTGATTTCATGTCACAGGAGAACTC
>CAVFAM010000434.1:1951-2505 GCA_963620375.1 Bacteroidaceae bacterium | reverse complement strand
GTTATGATGGGCTTTGATAAGGCGTCTGACGGAACCTATGTCAAATCAGGAGAGATTGACCTGATTGGTTTTGGAAATAATGAGTCAGAGGATTATTCAAAGGTGGATTCGCTGGAAATAGAGTACGCAATAACTAATCTGACCGGCTACAAGGATGATGAATGGGATGACAATGGCGATTATATGAGCACTGCTTCTGTAGATGGAGACTGGACGCTTAAATTCCCGGTTACAGTTGACTGCTCAGAAAATGTGACTTATGACCTTAATAAGGCAGACAATGGTGTCAAGCTTTGCAATGTGGTAAAGACAAAGGCAGGACTTGTGCTTACAATAGAGACTCCTGATTTTACAAAAGCACCATATAATGACCCATACAACGACCCTGAAATCGGAGTGACAGACGAAAACGGAAATTACTTACAGTGGTTCACAGGTGGTATATCTGAAGAAAATGATGATGGGACTGCCACATACAAAATCATGGTCTTATATGAGGGACAGAAGAACTTAACCCTTGAAGTGACAAGCAGAGACGAAGTGCAGGAGGTATT
>CAVFAM010000434.1:0-1913 GCA_963620375.1 Bacteroidaceae bacterium | reverse complement strand
GGAGGTATTTGCATCAATTCCATTTGAGATTAAGTAAATATAAGCATATTTATATATTAAAAGTTGTCACATTAAATCGTATATGTGACAACTTTTTTGCGCTCAAAGTGGAATTATTTTATCAGATATATTTACTAAAAAGACAATATATGATAGTCTATTTATAGTTTATATACAATATTTAGAGAAAAATATATGTGAAGAATACTTCCAAAACAGGAGGGGATTATGAAAAAAATACTGTTTGTTGCTTCAGAGTGTGTGCCATTTATCAAGACAGGTGGACTTGCAGACGTTTGTGGAGCCCTGCCAAAGGAGTTTGATAAGAAATACTGGGATGTGCGTGTAGTAATACCTAACTATAGCTGCATACCGGCAAAGTACAGGGATAATTTTGAGTATGTGACTCATTTTTACATGAGTGCGGGAAATTACATACAGAATAAATACGTGGGAGTCTTAAAATATGAGCTTGATGGTGTAACCTATTATTTCATAGACAATCAGGAGTATTTTACATGTAACAGTCCTTATGGAGATATCAGATATGATATAGAAAAATTTGTATTTTTCGATAAGGCAGTATTGTCAATGCTTCCACTTATTGATTTCAGACCAGACATTATTCATTGTCATGACTGGGAGACAGGACTTGTGCCTGTTTATTTAAAGAATGAGTTTGCAGCTGGGTCATTCTTCTGGGGGATTAAATCAATTATTACAATACATAATCTCAAGTTCCAGGGAATATGGGATGCAAAGACCATGCAGGGACTTACAGGCTTTTCAAGTGACTTGTTCACACCGGATAAGCTTGAGTACAAAAAGGACGCCAATATGCTTAAGGGCGGACTTGTGTATGCAGATTATATCACTACAGTCAGCGATACCTACGCAAATGAGATTCAGACAGACTACTATGGTGAGGGCTTAAACGGCTTATTGTCTGCCAGACATTTTGATATGCAGGGAATTGTAAACGGTATCGATTATAACGCATACAATCCAGAGACAGATGAGAAAATATATTATCATTATAATGCAGAGAATTTCCGCAAGAATAAGTCAGTAAACAAGACAAAACTGCAGGAAGAGCTTGGACTTGCCGTTGATAAGAAGAAATACATGATTGGTCTTATTTCAAGACTCACAGACCAGAAAGGTCTTGACCTCATCAATTATGTGATGGACAGACTGGTAGACGATTATACACAGCTTGTTGTAATCGGAACAGGAGACCCTCAGTATGAAAATATGTTCAGACATTATGCCTGGAAATATCCTGACAGGGTGTCAGCAAATATCTGTTATTCAGATGACCTGGCTCATAAGCTCTATGCGGCGGCAGATGCCTTCCTTATGCCATCCAGATTTGAGCCATGTGGACTTACCCAGCTCATATCCTTCAGATATGGAACAGTGCCGATTGTCAGGGAGACAGGCGGACTTAAGGACACAGTAAAGCCATTTAATGAGTATGAAAATACAGGAGATGGTTTCTCATTCACTAATTACAATGCGGATGAGATGCTTGATATTATCAATTATTCTAAGCATATTTATTATGACCGTAAGCGTCAGTGGAACCAGATGATTGACAGGGGCATGGCTAATGATTTCTCTTGGAATGCTTCTAAATTCAAATATGAGGGGCTTTACAATTACCTCATAGGGGAATAAATTTTATAATTTTTCACATACTTAGTGCGAGCTGTTTGGCTCGCACTTTTTTTGCTTTATGGGATTGGACGAAGGCACTTTTTAGGTTGTGTAGGGATATTGTGCCATGCTGTCCAATTATTTTTGCCGGGTTACGAATATAAGATTTTCTAAATGTTCTAATTTAAGTATTGGCTGATTGACGCAACCGCTCGACATTCGCCATCCATGGCTCAGGTCTCACTCTCGGCAAC
>CAVFAM010000433.1:0-3363 GCA_963620375.1 Bacteroidaceae bacterium | reverse complement strand
TTTCCAACCTGTCGTGCTCCCGATTTTGTCAAGTAGGGACTAACATTTTTTTATTATTTTTTCAAATATTGTTTTTCCTCTGGCAGCCATACAATCTTCTCCAGCATCTTTTCATAAGGCTCATCTTCGTATGGAAGGTTCATAAAATCTAATATTTTCATTCCCGGAAACCATTGCTCACAATATACCGGAATAACACGCTCTGGCACAATACCAATGATATCTTGACCGAGCAACCTGTCAGTAATGCCCTTTGCTTCATATAGATAAACAGCTGTTCCACTATCTCGCAGAACATTATAGAACTTAATTGCTTCAATTGATCTTGACCATGACTTTCCGGCAACGGCAAGATAGTATCCATTTTCATTATGATGTACATACAATCCAACATGTGTTGAATTGCCACCTCTGCATACTTCCCATGGATGACCACCCTTGCGTTGTAAATCATTCAACCAGTCTGCAAATTCTGATGGTGATTCTCCATCTATTTCTGACAAACCATTATCCCTGCCATCAGCCATTTTGTAATACTGTTCCTTAGCTGTTAGTCCTTCCAGATGCTCATACTTATTTACCTTGTATCCCATTGAGCAAAACTCATAAAATTTATCTGCTGTCATCTCATCAAGATAACTTCACACAGGTTTGTTGTCATGCTGCTCTGATATATAAGATACAAATTTCTTAATCTCCGCATCTGTAATGTCTGACAGGTAAGAATCTTTTCGTTCAGGGAATATATCCCAGTAATCTTTTCTTGATACTGTACCTGTTCTCTGTCTGGCATTTAGATTATCATTCACATCCTCATTATAGGTTCCTTCCTGCATTTGAGCAATACATTTCTTAACTGCATCCTGCATCCATACAAATAGTTCTTCAACATTGTACTCATATGAAGAGTGAGCTTCCAGAATCCTGGACTGATAGATCAGCTCTCTTCCAAGAAACATTGCCCTGTAATCATCCCGTTCTATTGTCACAAGATGATACCATCTTGTTTCGTCCGGATATTCATCATGCCACATTTTCTCAAACTCTTCATAATTCTCTACGACCTCTTCATCCTTTAGCCTTTCGTAGTCGTCATAATCATCTATAGTCCCACGCTCCGCTTTCAGCCACAACTCTCTTCTGTTATCCTCTCCGCAAGGCTCAACAGCCTCTAATATTGCATATACCTTGTCAATAACTTCCAATGTCTTTTTATCAAATACAAATTTTCCGTCTTTTAACACAAAAATCCAATGATTCACCTTTGGAGCCTTAATCGTTGTTTCACTCATTCTTTCCTGTCTCCTTTCCAATAATCCTGCTTGTATCGGAAAAATATTTTATAAAATCTGCTTTCCAGTATATTTCCAATACATTATTGCTATAAACCAATATCTTCTCTATCAATAACTCTTTCATTTCTTCAGTAAGCGTATCTGCATCACAAAATTTTTTTATAAGTAATTCTACCACATCTGCCTCTTTACTTTCTGAAACAGACTGCTCCTTTTTTGCCATAAGATGCGTAAGCTCTGCAACAAGTGACTGTTTTTTACCCTTATATTCCTTTGTCTTTTCAAGATAATCTTCTTTAGATATTTTACGATCAGCATACTCACTATAAATATTCTTCCATGCATTCTCAATATTTGTCAGGGTATTCTCCAAACTTTGAATCTGTTCATCAAGTGTCTTCTGCTGTGTTATATTCATATTTCTGGCGACTTCGTGCATATTAAGAAACATCATACACTTCATCTTAATGTCAGCTAATACAGCTTTTTCTGCCTGGGCAACGTTCATTGTTGTAGAAACACACTTTATATCATCAGATACCACAGAATTAATCCGGCATTTTAATAACGCACCTTTTGTCTTATACATCTTTCTTCCACAGACTGAACAATAAAATACATTTATTTTCGATTTTCTGGTGCGTTTTTTTCTTGCAAATGTATTTGCTACAGCATTAAATTCCTCTCTGCTTACAATAGGCTCATGTGTATTCTCTACGGTAACCCATTCATCAGATGCTCTTTTTTCTTGCTTACCTGTAATTCTATTATTAAATGTCTTAAGCAACACCATATCACCTGTGTATTTCTCATTTTTCAATATTGCTTCCACAACACCCGACTCCCAGTATGTCTTACGAATATTTTTATTGATTGTCCTTTTGTCGCCTGATTTATACTTATATTCCTTTGGTGGAAGAATATTTCTGTCATTAAGATTAGATGCTATTTCCGTCAATGTCATACCAGACAGCCTCATATCAAAAATTTCCTTTACCACTCTGGCAGCTTCCGGATCTATCTCCAGCTTCAAATGATTATTCTTTGACTTCTTATACCCATACAATGGAACATTAGCCCTGTATTCACCTCTCTCTGCTGATTTTTTCCATGAAAGTTTTTCTTTCTTTGATGTTTCTCTTGCATAATAATCATATATCAGATTCTTAAATGAAACATCTATACCACCTAATTCGCCATCAGATAAGAGATCACTGTCGTAATTGTCATTAACTGATATAAATCTGATTCCAAGCGTTGGGAAAAACTGTTCCATATAATCACCAAGTTCAATATAATTACGTCCGAACCTTGAAAAATCCTTCACAATTATACAGTTAATCTTCCCACGCTTCGCCATTTCAATCATATCAGTAAACTGAGGTCTGGTGTCAAAATGTGTACCTGAAAAGCCATCATCACACCGCTCTATAACCTTACAGTCACGGAACTCTATCCTTGAACCTATGTAGTCATAAAGCATTTTGCGCTGTGCAGTTATGCTGTTTGACTCATTTTTAGCATCATTATACTTTATATCATCGTCTTCAGAGGATAGCCTGATATACATGCAGATAACATATTCTGGAATTACTGGTTCTGACATAACATCATCCTCTCCGCTATCATTTCATCCATTTTAAGCAACAGATTTTCAAATGTATATTTCACTTCTATTTTCCATGGACTATAAATAGTAATTCTGTCAATGAAAGCAACAATAATCTCTCGCGTCAACACCTGAAATCCCTGCCATTTTTTCATATCGGCACTCACATCCCTGCTTATGCATACATTTTCTGAATATCCGGATAACTTGGCAGTAATGTTTTCTTCTTCTTCTGAAAGCGAATCAAGTTTATCTGCATACTCTTTTTTCAAGGATATATATTCTTCCTCAGTTATAATATTCTCTTTCAGGTCTTCGTACAGATTCTTTCCTCTTGCCTCTATCGCTGAATATTCCTCTTTGATTGTTTCAAGTTTCTGTGCCAACAGCCTCTTCACATCTGACACAGCCTTTTTCCGATTATAATTCTGCAGTAATGCTTCCTTATCCAGATATAAC
>CAVFAM010000432.1:0-2738 GCA_963620375.1 Bacteroidaceae bacterium | reverse complement strand
TTGTTATATGACCAGACTCTGCCTTTTTAAGTCCTGTAAGGATTTCAACAAGCTCTGTCTGTCCGTTTCCGTCTACTCCGGCAAGTCCTACGATTTCACCCTTGCGCACATTTAAGTTGAGACCCTTTAAGATTTCAACATCACGATAATCTCTTGCATGGAGGTCTTTAACCTCAAGGGCAACCTCACCCGGCTTCTGCTCCTGCTTGTCAACCACGAAATTTACATCACGTCCTACCATGAGGGCTGCAAGCTTGTTCTCATCTACCTCGCCCACCTTGACAGTCTGGATATATTTACCAGCTCTGATAATAGTACAGTAATCTGAGCAGGCTGTGATTTCCTTGAGCTTATGGGTGATAAGAATTACGCTCTTGCCATCTGCTGTAAGGTTTCTGATAATCTCCATCAGCTCCTCAATCTCCTGTGGAGTCAGGGATGCTGTAGGCTCGTCCAGAATAAGCGTGTCAGCTCCACGGTACAATACTTTGAGGATTTCCACTCTCTGCTGCATGCCAACAGAAATATCCTCAATCTTTGCATCCGGGTCAACCTTCATTCCATACTTCTCGGAAAGCTCTACTACTCTCTTTCTTGCCTCTGCCTTATCAAGTACTATTCCCTTTTTAGGCTCAACACCAAGTACAATATTTTCTGTTACTGTAAATGGCTGGATAAGCATAAAGTGCTGATGCACCATACCTATTCCAAGCTCAATTGCGTGCTTAGGGCTTGTCAGGACAACCTCCTTGCCGTTAATCGCAATTGTACCACTTGTAGGTCTGTATAAACCATAAAGTACATTCATAAGTGTACTTTTTCCCGCACCATTTTCTCCTAAAATGGCATGAACCTCTCCTTTATGTACCGTCAGATTCACATGGTCATTGGCTGTAAAATCTCCGAATTTCTTCACGATTTCTTTCATCTCAATGACCACAGTATTTGGGTCCATATGACTCGTCTGTTCCAACTTCGGTACCTCCTTCGTTTTTGTTTAAAATTATTTTATCATAAATAAAAGCCTATATCAAATAATCACTACATCTGAAAATCCCTGTCCGGATAAAATTCCAGAAAGTTTTTCCATATAATCCATATCAGGGACCTTTAAATGCTTATATTCTTCCCTAACCCCCATAGGTCTGAACGATATAAGCTTTATTCTTATAGATTTCTTTTTATTGTATGGTGCCAGAAGTCCGGCTATAGCCCTCACACTTTCCTCTGCATCATACAAGTCCGGTACTACAACCACCCTTGCTTCAAACAGCTGTCCTCTTTCTGCCAGATATACGGCATTTTTTATTACAGTCTCATTGCCATAATCTGTAATCTTTTTATGAGCCTCATTGTCAAATGCCTTTATATCAAGCATTACAGAATCAGTGACTTCCAGGAGCTCTTTCTTATCAGAAAAATCTATTGTGCCATTTGAGTCTATCATGGTGGACAAGCCCGCCTCTCCTGCCAGCTTAAAAAGCTCTGTGAGAAAATCAGGGTGGAGCATGCACTCTCCTCCGGAAACTGTAATGCCCCTGATAAACGGCATCTGCTTCTTTATTTCTTCAAACACCATTCTTTCATCCATGACCCTGGTTCTCGGCGAGCTGTCGTGTGGGCAGACATGTATACAGGTGTCACATGCCACGCAAAGCTCTGGTTTAAAAACTATCGTCCTTTGCCCGTGTTCATCAGTCCCTAACTCTAAAGCCTTCTGCGGACACTTGTCCACACAGACACCACAGCTCTGGCACATGCCTCTGGTCTCAGGGTTATGACAGTACTTGCAGTTTATATTGCAGCCCTGCAGAAATACTGCTGTCCTGTTTCCGGGACCATCCACGCTGCTGAAGGGTATTATCTTATTTACAACTACTTCCATACCTATCGTACCTTACGCTCTAAGATATGTCCGTTTCTTGCGGCTCCAAGTCCCAAAGCGCTTGTATCATGTATTACAGCCTCTGATTTACTTAACTTCTCAAGCTCCGATTTCTTCACCAGGTAGCCTGTGACTCTGATTGTGTCACTGTCGCTTGAGTAGAATGACAGGTATCTGATGTCCTTTGCAAAAGCACCCTTTATAATATCCAGCACATACTCAGGATTTTTGTGTACAGTCATATCAACTGGGAAGATGTCGCCAGTTCCTGATGGGAAATACTTGTGGAATCTGCTGATAACATTAAGATGGTCAATCAGCTCCTCCGGCTCTTCCCCGATAGGGATTCTTGTACCAGGAGTTACATTTACATCCTGTGCGATTCCAACCTGTGCATGTAAGAGGAAATGATTTCCTGTAATCTCACAATACTTATTGTGATGATTGTTATTAAAATCATTGATTATATCCATTATCTCTACGCCGAGCTGGTCTGCCTTCTCAGAATGACCGAATCTGCCCTCGATGCCTTCCTTTTCCAAAAGGATATTTACAGCATCAGCCAGACCAACCAGACCAAACATGGCTGTAAATCTGTCTCTATGGATAAAGCCCTCTCTTGCAAGGAAGTTATTCTCAAAGAAACCACTCTCCTCTACCTCAAAGCGGATTCTCTCATCCATATATCTTGCCATGATATCCATTACATATGGGAGCTGGTTTTCCTTGAAGTCCTTGATATCTTTGGCTCTTTTTGCAATATTTCCAAGTATAAGCCTGCACAGGGTATATGAGCCGCCGCCATATGGAAGTCCGTTATAGCAGCTTGCTATTACATAATTCTCTGTAAGCT
>CAVFAM010000431.1:10131-15208 GCA_963620375.1 Bacteroidaceae bacterium | reverse complement strand
GACGTACACCCTGCGCCCTCCTGTCAAATCGTTTGAAGAACAGCTTCAATCGAGGAAGGCAAAATACGCATCTGGCAAATCTAGGTTTTACGACCAGGTTTATGCTCCCCACCTATATGCCCCCATGTGCATCGTAAACATGGAAGGGTGCCATTCGGAGACTTTGAAGCACAAAAAAGACGGGACTTGCAAAAGCTGCCGCCCGTCTCATATTCCACTAATTAAGTTTACAGGTTATTTTTGATTAGCTCTTCTACAATAGCCTGGCAGTAAGCCCCCACATGCTTCTGCTGCTCCTTGTCAAGGGCAGAGACATCAATAGGCTCTCCATAAATCAGCCTGACCTCTGTAGAGTGAATCCATGGAAAGTGGTTCTCCAGAATATCCGCAGTCCCAATGAGAGCCATAGGCACAATCCTGCAGCCAGTCTTGGTGGCAATCTTGAAAGAACCCTCCTTGAAAGGAAGCAGGCTTGTAGGATTTTCCCTGTCCTTATTTCTGGTGCCCTCAGGAAAGACGCAGATAGATATGCCGGATTTGACATACTCGATAGCATTGAGTATAACCTTAAGCCCCTCCTTCATGTCGTCACGCTTTAAGAAAATGCAGTGCAGACGCTTCATCCAGACTCTTAGGATTGGCACCTTGTTTACACCATCCTTGGCAATGTAGCCGGTAAGACCCGGGCATCTGGCATAGGTGATGACCACGTCAAAGAAGCTCCTGTGATTTCCTATATATAGTACAGCCTCATCTTTTGGCACATTTTCCTCACCGATGACTGTAAGTTTTACACCAGAAAGAAATGAGACACATTTAAAGCCCCACTGGACAATTTTAAGCTGAACAATGTCAGCATGAGGCTTGTTGAATTTTGAAATTATCCATTCAATTCCCAGTACAGGCAGTCCCAGAACCAGAAAAAGAAATACATATAAGACAGTTATAATCGTGCGCATACTGCCCTCCTAAAATAATTTATTGTATGATTATAGCATTTTATGAGAGAAATTGAAATACAATATATAGTAAATGGACATTAACAGGAGGAAGAAAATGAAACATATAAAAATAGTATGTGCTGCACTTGTTTTTTTATTAGTGTGCCAGCTGACAGGCTGCGGCGGAAACTATAATAGTGGTGAAAGCAGAACAAGCCTTGAATACACAGTGCTTGGGGAAACTAAAATCCCGGAAGAGCTTTTGAGCCAGATAGAGGAGAAAAAGGCGGAGGGCTTTGAGTTAACATACAGGGATAATGAATATTTATACATAGCCAAGGGCTTCGGCGAGCAGAAAACCAGTGGCTACAGTGTGTCAGTCACGGATTTGACAAGTGAAAATCAGGTAATATATTTTGAAAGCAAACTGGTCATACCACAGGAAAATGAAAACGTTAATTCGGTTTCCAGTTTCCCGTATATTGTCATAAAAACAGAGTTAATAGAATTTCCTGTAGTATTCAGGTAAAAATTGGATGAATTGTGCATAATAATTCAAAAAAATGCAAAATCAGTACTTCTGCACCATTGAAAAAACTCTAACACTTTGCTATACTAAAGCTACAACATATTGTGGCATACGATACAGGATAGCCGCTAAATAGAGGAGGCATGTAATGGAACAAGAAGAAATAAGCAAGGTTCGCGCATCGGTTCATCAGCAGTGCGGAAATAGAGTTAAGATTCAGCTGGATCGTGGAAGAAACAAAGTTGATATCCAGGAAGGTGTTATCCAGAAGGCATATCCAAGCGTGTTTACAGTATTGGTGGATGATGAGAGAGACCAGAATCCTCCTCAGCTATTATCATTTAGCTATACCGACATAATTACAAAGGATATTCGTATGAAGCTGTGCTAATCGGAGTTTAGTAAGTTAACATAAAAGTCCCCCGTTGTGAATAGTATTAGTATTATCAATATTAATATTTCATGACGGGGGATTTTATTATGGATTTAAGGCAGCAATATATAAAAAGAGACAGACAGATAGCAAAGGAGTATGCCCAGGTGACCTTTGATGATGACTATATAGTGAAGGACAACAAGCCCGACATACTCAAGGTAATCTGTGCCTCGGGAGACGTGCTGACAGAGGAGATAAAGACCATAAATGAAGCTGTGTGGATAAGCGGCAGGGTGAATTTTTACATAATATACAGAAGCGATACAGGCAGCATGCCTGAGCGGATTGACGGGATGATACCTTTTCAGGAAAAAATATTCGTAGACAATCTCACAGAGCTTAACAGTGTGAGGGTATCAGGAAAAATAGATGACATCATGGTAAGCATTATCAATTCCAGAAAGGTGTCGGTCAAGGGTATCATAAGCTTTGACGTGACGGCTGAGGAGGTGGAAGAGTTTCCTGTGACGGCAGGCATGGAGGACAGCACAAAATACCAGGAAAAAATCAGCGAGCAGGAGCTTTTGGAGCTGAAACAGATGAAGCATGATGTCATGCGTATAAAAACCGAGGTACAGCTGCCAAAGACCAAGGGCAACATAGCAAATATAATATGCAGCTATCTGGATGTGAGAAATCTGGACAAGGATTTAGGTCAGGAGAAGCTTACGGTAAGAGGCGAGGTCTACTATTGTGTGATATACCAGAGCGAGGAAGGTGAGCTGGAATGGGTGGATGGAATGACCTCCGTGGCAGGAGATATGAAAAATGACAACCCGGATTTTGACCTATACTGGGTGAAGCTCAATATGACCCAGCAGGATATAGAGGCGGAGATGGACTATGACAGGGAGATGAGACAGCTTGCCATAGAGCTTGTATATGATGTGGAGCTTGAGAGCTGGAGGACTGAAAAGGTGCAGAAGCTGGATGATGTCTACTCTCTGTCTGAAAACATCGAGCCTGATTACACCATGGAGGAAATCAGTGAGCTTCTGATAAAAAATCAGGCAAAATGCCGCATTTTTGAGACTATCAATCTGGAGCAGGGGCAGGATAAAATCATGCAGATATGCGGAGCCAAAAGCCATGCCAATATTGAGAGAACCACAATGTGCGACCATGGAGTGATGGTTGAGGGGGTACTGGAGCTGCATATCATGTACATTACAGCGGATGACAGCTTTCCTATTGCCCACAGATATGAGCAGCTGCCATTTGAACAGTGCGTAGATGCAAACGATGTGAATGAGAATACCCAGATAAAGCTGGACTCGGATGTGGAGCAGATACAGATTAATCTGCTGGATAATATGACTTATGAGATTAAGGCTGTGGTAAATATTTCACTGCTTGCGATAGATAAAAAACAGGTTGAAGTGATTAATTCGGTAAAAAAAATTGAGGATGAAAATGGGAATAATGATGAAATCCCTGGTATAGTAGGATATACCACAAAGGCTGATGAAACCTTGTGGGACGTGGCAAAAAGGTATAGAACCACCATAGAAAAAATCATGGAGATAAATGACTTAAAGACCGATAACATCAAGGGCTCAGAGAAAATTATAATTGCTAAGAATGTCAGAATGTGATAACATTCTGGTGTAGCAGACGCTGTCGATTTGTGTCGGGACACTGGCACGGATGCACATAGGGTGATATGGATTATATGTAATATCAAGTGTGCAGGGGAAGCTGCCAACGGCAGATGCTGCGCATGTTACAAATGAAAAAGGGAAAGGGAAGAGGAGAAAGAAGATGGATAATAACAATTACAACAATGGTGATTATACAGCTCCAGAGTCAGGAAATAATTCTGGCGATGGCTCAAACAATTCTCAGTATAATACCAGCGGTGAGTACACAAGCGTACAGTACAATTCAAACGACCAGTACAGCACAAGCGGTCAGTATAACGCAAATGACCAGTACAGCAGCAATGGTCAGTACAATGCAAATGACCAGTACAGCAACAATGGTCAGTATAATGCCAATGGACAGTACGATGCAAATAATCAGTACAACACCAGTGGCCAGTATTATGCAAATGGCCAGTATAATAATAACGGACAGTACAATGCAAATGGCCAGTACAACCAGAACGGACAGTACAATATGAATGGCCAGCAGTACCAGTACAACAATAACGGATATGGTCAGGGGCCGGTTGACAACAATGGCAAGCCAATTCCAAACAACTTTGGACTGAAGCTTACATTTTCAATCCTGATTACAATTTTCTTATCAAAGATTTTTGGTATACTTTCAATTATATTTACATGCTTACAGAATAAGGCATACAAGGAAGGCAGATGGGATGATTTCAAGAACAAGAGAAAACTCTCAAATGTATTCTTGTGGATTGGTCTCATCCTTGGTGTAATTATACTTGTTATATGGCTGGTATTTGTAGGAGCTGTAGTCAAGGAATCATTGAATGCAGCAAGCGATTACGATTATTCATACTCATATGAATATGATGACGACGATGACGATTATACCTATGATGATGATACTGATAACAGCGATGATGATTTTGACTATGATGACTCATCAGATTCTGACACAGATTCAGATTACATCTACGGGGACTCAACATTTGATTTTGACTCTGTTGAGCAGATGACAATTAACGGTGCAGCAGTTTCAGTTCCAATGTCAGTTACAGACTTTATAGCTGCCACAGGCATTGATACATACAGAGACGTAGATGCGCTTGACGCATACGACTTATCTGGTCATAACGGTGGAGAAATGACATATATTGATGATGAGAATGGACGTTCACTCATTGATATTTACAATGGCACTGATGATGATATCAAGGCTATAGACGGAACAATCGGTGGAATCAAGCTTGATTTCGAGGATATATCATCACCTATCCAGTTTGAGTACAGAGGAATCACAAATGCTTCTTCTCTTGATGATGTACTTGATATCTTAGGTGAGGCTGATACACAGTACAATGGTTCATACGGCACAGAGCTTACATATTACACAACTAATGGCTGGCTTGAGTTTGACTGGGATACTGATGGAACTATGACATCAATATGGATTGAAAATTACGGAGAAATTGATTAATTGATGGTTAATTGATTGTATTCATGCGCCTTCTGCATTTACTGCAGGAGGCGTTTTTTGTTGCCTTAGTATGCAGAAACA
>CAVFAM010000431.1:3790-10113 GCA_963620375.1 Bacteroidaceae bacterium | reverse complement strand
GCATCAAGATAAGCTATCGGTGGAGGGCAGGCATAGAAATTAATGGAAGATTGTCAAAAAGGGTGGAAAAATGATAAGAATTGTGTAAAAATAAGGTGTAGTATATAAAAACAGTGTATAGGAGGAAATATGAAGAACCGTATATGTAAGCGTGTGGTAAATGCGCTCACTGTTGTTGCACTTCTTTTGGCAATACCAGTAGTAGATGGCTCAAATATAATTACATACATTTTTCAGAACGAGACGGTATTGGCAAAAACCGCAAAACAGAAGAAAAAGGAAGCAGAGAGAAATCTCGAAAATGTACAGAACCAGATAGACGACCTGCAGGATGGACAGGCTGAGGTCAGCCAGAGTATATCTGCCAAGCAGTCAGAGCTTAACACAATACTTGCAAAACAGGAGCAGCTCCAGACTGACATCACAAACAAGCAGGCAGAGATACAGCAGTGTCAGATTGATCTGGCAAATGCCCAGGCAGATGCAGAGGCTCAGTATGAGGCGATGAAGCTCCGCATACAGTTTATGTATGAGAACAGCACATCAGACAGTGTCTGGACAGCAATCCTTGAAGCAGACGGAATAACAGATATGCTTAACCGTATAGAGTATGTATCTGACCTCTACCAGTCAGACAGGGATTTGATGACAGCCTATCAGGATGCTGTGTCAGCAGTGGAGACACTGGCAGCCCAGCTTGATGAGGACATGACTAATCTGCTCGCTTTGCAGGACCAGTACGAGAGCCAGCAGTCGTCACTTGAGAGCAAGCTGGCAGCCCTCCAGTCAGAGGCAGCATCATATTCAAGCCAGATTGCCACAGCAGAGGCACAGGCAGAAAACTTCCAGAAAATCATAGATACACAGGCTGCAATTATCCTGGCACAGGAGGCAGCGGCAGCAGGCGCAAACAGCCAGACCTATGAGGGTGGTGGTACAGGAAGCTCAGGACTCAGCCAGAGTGTAGACTATCTGAAGGATGACAGCTACAACCCATCACCGGCAACAGGCGTATCGGGCAGTGACATAGTTGCTTACGCCCTTCAGTTTCAGGGCAACCCATATGTATGGGGAGGAAACTCTCTGACAGAGGGCTGTGACTGTTCAGGCTTTGTGCATCTGGTACTTGCGCATTTTGGAATATCAAGCCCGAGATACTCTCAGGCGTTTAAGAGTGGCGGACAGGCAGTATCCTACAACAATATGCAGGCTGGCGATGTAGTAATATATCCGGGACATGTGGCAATCTACATCGGAAACGGATGTATCGTAGAGGCACAGTCCACAAAGGCAGGAATCACAGCTAACAGATCCGTAAATTGTCATACAATTACAGGTATCAGAAGATATTATTAAGACACACAATTTTGCCACGGTTTCGACCGTGGCATTAATTCGCCCTGACAAATAGGTTGCAAATAACATGCTATGTTGGATATAATGTGGTTAGTTAAAACTAATAATATGTTTTTATATATAGGAGGAAAACAAAATGCAGTTAGAGCAATTACAAAAAGACATGATAGCAGCAATGAAGGCAAAGGATAAGCCTAGAAAGGATGCAATATCATCGCTCGTATCAGCTGTCAAAAAGGTCGGAATAGATGAGGGCTGCAGGGATAACATACCAGAGGATATGGTAAACAGGGTTATCCTCAAGGAAATGAAAACAGTCAAGGAACAGATTGACAGCTGCCCAGAGTCAAGAACAGACCTGCTTGAGGAGTACAAGGCAAGATATGCAATTTTTGCAGAGTATGCACCAAGCATGATGTCTGAGGAAGAGGTAGAAAAGGTACTCACAGAGAAGTTTGCAGATGTTATTGCAACTAAGAATAAGGGACAGATTATGAAAACCGTTATGCCAGAGCTTAAGGGAAAGGCAGACGGAAAAGTCATCAATCAGGTGGTTGCAAAGCTCTGCCAGTAGATGGGAGAAGCCATGGATATTTTAAAAAAAGCAGGAGCAACAGCCCAGAATCCAAGAAAATATATAGTGACCATATTTTTAGGCATAATGGTAATCATCACCGGCTATATGTCTATCCAGAGGGGCAGGCTGACTAAGGCACTTGATTATCCAGCCAGCCTTGATGAAAATGCGGTAATGGTTGATGGTGAAAGCCTGACTCTGAGGGATATGGCTTTTTATACAGCCTATGAGGAGCTTGAGGTAGAGAAGCAGGCTGTGGTATACAATCCAGACAATACCAACAAGTACTGGAACCTGCATGTGGATGGAGAATTCATAAAGGTTGCCTCAAAGAATGCAGCCATGCAGATGGCAGTGCATGACCAGATATTTTATGAGCTTGCGCAGGAAGCAGATGTTAAGCTGACTGACTCGGATTATGAGTATCTGAAAAACAGTGAGACGGATTTTCTCTATGATTTGGAGGACTATGATGGTCTTAATAAATTAGGCGTCACTGAGGAGGATATATGCAATTCCATGGAAAAGGCAGCTCTTGCACAGAAGTACCAGGAGCTGTATGCCAGAATGCAGGGTGAAGAGACTGCAAGCTATGATTTTTCCGGGGACGCATATAAGAAGCTTCTTGAGAATAATCATGAATATAAAGTAAATGATACAATATGGGACCGTGTGAAATTCGGAAACGTGGTTTTAGACCATTAAAAGTATTAGAAAATAAAAGAAATAGAAGGTAGAAAAATGTCAGTTAAAATAGGTAGAAATGATCCATGCTGGTGTGGAAGCGGAAGAAAATATAAAACATGTCATGCGAGCTTTGATGACAGATTAGCAAAGCTTGCAGCAGAGCATCACAAGATTCCGCCACACAGCATTATAAAGACACCAGACCAGATTCTTGCAATCAAGGAAAGTGCAAAGATAAATGTGGCAGTGCTTGATTACATAGAGAAAAACATCCATGAGGGAATGAGTACAGCAGAGATTGACAAAATCGTATACGAGATGACTACAGACATGGGAGGCATCCCTGCACCACTCAACTATGAGGGATACCCATACAGCGTATGTACATCTGTAAATGAGCAGGTCTGCCATGGCTTCCCATCAAAGGACGTAATCCTAAAGGATGGTGACATCATAAATGTAGACTGTTCTACAATCTTAAACGGATTTTTTTCAGATTCATCAAGAATGTTCTGTATCGGAAATGTAAGTCCTGAGA
The DNA here is from genome assembly GCA_963620375.1 of Bacteroidaceae bacterium. GTDB lineage: Bacteria > Bacillota > Clostridia > Lachnospirales > Lachnospiraceae > Roseburia. Next base: position 6,955 of record CAVFAM010000431.1, on the reverse strand, counting down.
AGAAGAAGCTGGTGGATGTTACAAAAGAATGTGTAGAGATTGGTCTTAAAGAGGTTAAGCCATGGGGCTTTTTGGGCGACATGGGTCAGGCTGTTCACGACCATGCTTATGAGAATGGATATACAGTTGTCCGTGAAATTGGTGGACATGGTGTAGGACTTGAGTTCCACGAAGAGCCATGGGTAAGCTACAATACCAAGAGGGGCACAGACATGGTTATGGCTCCGGGTATGATTTTCACCATTGAGCCTATGGTCAATATGGGCAAGGTGGACATCTATGTGGATTCTGACAATGACTGGGAGGTCTACACTGAGGATGGACTTCCATCTGCCCAGTGGGAAATCATGGTGCTTGTCACTGAGGACGGCTACGAGGTGCTCAGCTGGTAGAAGCAGCTGTGCTGTCACGCATCCAGAGAAGCTGCCGGTGGCATGCCCGGGTGGTATTCTGCGTGGTTTGCAGGGGCAGGCTTCTTATGTAATTTCGAGAATAAATGGCGTCAGGGATTGGATGGTCTCTGGCGCCTTTTTCTTTTTTACATTATGGGCATGCCCCTTATAAAATTATGAAATGCGGAAAGCTGGATACTGCATGGGGCTGAAATCACGCCGTAAAGTCAAGATTTGACAGATGGCGGTTGGCGCATTCTTCGATGAAAGCTGTTCTTCAAACGATTTGACAGGGGGCAGGGAGTGTCCGTCCTATGGGGACAACAGTTCAGGGACTATTCGTGCAGGTCTTGGAGCCTTAACGAAGGAAGGCTGGGGCGCCGTAGTCACATGTTTGAGAGTAGTTTCTTCTCTGCGCAGAGCGCATATAAGAAACTGCTCGAGTTGTGCGCAGGCGCCCCTAATCGGCATTTCCTGAGTAAGGCTCCTAGACCTGCTAGAATGGTCAGCTGGTTGTTCCCATAGGACGGACACTCCCTGCCCCCTGTCAAATGCGTTGAAGTACACCTTATTGAATGCGCCAACCGCCATCTGGCAAATCTAAGCCTTTACTCTAAGCTTTCAGCCCCATGCAGTATCCAGCTTTCCGCAAGCCATACACCTAAAAAGGGGCATGTAGAAGCTTATATGACAGAAAAAGACGCCAGAGACCATCCAATCCCTGACGCCATTTATTTGTTTAAATTATACGTGAAGCCTGCCCATGTAAGCTATGTATATTACACGGATGTGTTCACCCCATTGATGGTGGCATTCTCGTTCTCCTTCATAGGAATGACAAGGCACTTCTCCCCATTGATAATCTGTGACTTAATCTGTGCAGCCTTCTCAGGCTTCACACGGAGTACCACATCATAGGTCTTGGTCTCAGCCACATAGTTGTCAATCTCCTCCTGCTTCTCAAGAAGCTTGGTGGTCTTTTCCTCGAGCTCAGTATTTTTCTCGTTGAGCTGTAGGGTGAGCTCGCCCACCTGGTCTTCAAGAGCAAGCTTCTCCACACGCAGCTCATTAGCCACAAGAGCCTTGCTGTCAATTACATTTTCCGCCATAGGAAGCTTCTCGCCGAAGGCTTCATCTATGGATTTTTCAATACGGTTTATTTTCTCCTCTGACACATTGCTTTCATTTAAGACCTTAGACATTACGTCTTTGTCGAGGATAAATGGATCCTCCTCTGTGTCATGGCATTCTGCATACTCATCTGCCATATCACTTAGGTTCTGCTGGATGTCAAGCATCACATCATCTGTGCTGTCGTCCTCTGCACCCAGGACATTTCTCACGATAGAATGAAATGCCATCTTCTGCTCAGTTGCAGTACGCTCCACACCGCAGCCCAGTCCGTTTGTCATAAACTCAGAATGAGGCTCCTTGGTATTTCTGGTGTAGAAAAGTGTGGAATGAATGTCTGTGCTCCTGTCGTTAAAGGCAGGGAAGAGGAAGCCTGTTGCTGGCACACCTACCACCCAGTCACGGATACGAGGTCCGATACGCTTTTCTGATTCCAGATAGCCAAGTCCAGGCTTTGAAAGCGATACAGGACAGATTGCGCACATGAGGTATTTGTAGACCTCCTCAGACTCGTCCACATTGATATTGTCGTTGGTACGGGTCATTACATCATAGCTGTCCAGATATAAGAGAATCAGGTAGTTTCCCGGCTCATCATAGGTGTCAATCACCAGATCATAATATGTATCAAGGAGAGTCTCATCCTCCAAATCTGTGTCGCGGAGAGCCATGAGAATCTGCTGGCGTCCGCCCACCTGCTCCTCCTCAATCGGGAAGGAGAGGTTTAGGAGGTTGTTGCCCAGAGTCCCTGATAAGACCTTGTTGGCAATCTCTAAATATTTGTAATATTCCTCCTCCTCGAGAGTCAGAAATTTGCCACCGAATTTACATATTTTTTCACGGTTACAGTCTACATAGCAGCCCACCAGACGGGTGAAGGTAGCCTGATCCTTTTTAAATCTCTTCTTTAATTCAAGTACTTCTTTTTTATTCATCTTGTCCTCCTGAATATGGAAATGCAGTTACTGCACTGCCATTTTATTATATTGCATGAGAGGAAAATATGCTACAGGATTTATGCAAATCAGTTAAGTCCCATCTTTTTTTGAAAGAGCTTACCGATAATCTGGGCTGTATCTGCCACGCCGAAGTCATCGGACTTGATGCAGAGGTCATAGTTTTTCACATTTCCCCAGTCAGTCCTTGTAAAATGCCTACAGTGGACTGCACGCTCATGGTTTACCTTTTCCACCTTGGCGGCTGCGGCTTTGAGGGAAATGTGGTCACGGTCTGAAACTCTGGCAGCTTCTGCCTCCCTGTCTGCGCTGACAAAGACATGGTAGGCAGATGGCATGTCTTTTAATATGTAGTTTGCCAGTCTGCCTACGATAATGCAGGAATCCTTTTGGGCAAGCTCACGGATGAGGGAAGCCTCCATCTTAAAGAGCTGGTCGGCCTTTGGCAATTCTTCCTGCTCCAATGGGCCAGCGTACCAGGCGAAAAAGTCATGAAGAACAGGATTTTTTAAGGTCTGCTCATTCTGCTCCACAAATTCTGGTGTGTAACCACTTTTTTCTGCTGCCAGCCTGATTAACTCTGAATCATAATAATGAAAGCCAAGCTCCTCTGCCAAAAGCTTTCCGATTTCACGACCGCCGCTGCCGAACTCACGGGAGATAGTAATTACATAATTAGAGCCATT
>CAVFAM010000431.1:0-3780 GCA_963620375.1 Bacteroidaceae bacterium | reverse complement strand
GGCTTCCTCTGTCCTGCCAAGCAATTTGTCACGCTGGCTGCCGAATGCCTTGTTGAAGATACCAACCAGTGTACCCACAAGGACTGCGGCGATAATTGTTCCAGCACCTACACTTCCCAGAGTGTGCAGCAGGCTCAGACAGGTGACGGCTGATATCAGAACCATGGTGCAGTCAAAGCCAATCTTGACCTTTGAAAATTCAATATTTGTAACAGATGAAACCGCCTGCATACAGCCCTCTCCGGCGAGGGGGATGAGGTTTGCCGGCAGATACAAAAAGATACCCATTGCGACAAATACTGTGCTTGCCAGTACCATTGCGATACGGATGCCCAGATTTTCAGGCGTAGGCAAAAATGACACCATATAGTTGCAAAAGGTGGTAAAGTAACCGAACACGATGCCGATTACAACCTGTAACAGCTGTACAGGCTTGAATTTTTTACGGAGTAAAACAAGCTGGATTAAAACCAGCACGATGTGAAAAAGGATGGTTGCCTTTCCCATTTCAATGCCCCAGACACAGGTTATGGTGTAAGGGATTGAGCTGACTGGTGATACGCCCAGATTTGATTTTACAGACAGGGCGATACCTATGGTCATGACGAATAAGCCTATAAAATACATAGGAATTCTTACTTTTAAGTTTTTCATTTAGTAGTGCCTTCTTTCTTTGGATTTGCTGCCATATTTTCGTACACACGGCTGAGAAAAGCGTTGAACTGCGAGACTTCTGCTTCTGTAAAGCCTGCTAGTGCCTTTGCTTCAATCTGCGCAAATTCGTGGTTTAACCTGTCTGCGTATTTTTTCCCGGTTTCCGTGAGATATACATGGAGAGACCGACGGTTACTATCCATATTTACCCGGCGGATATAGCCCTTGTTTTCCATGCCGTTTAATATGACAGTAAGGGATGCAGGCTCTATGTGACAGAATATGGCAATTTCTTTTTGGATGGCTCCGTCATGGTGGAGCAGATAATCAAGTACCTTGGGCTGGCCTGAAGTCAGGTCTGTGTCTCTGACACTTGCTATCAGAGCCTTCTGAACCATCAGATGGTCTGCCATCAAAAGATAGTGAAATGTTTCCTGCATAATAGCCTCCTTAGTAGAATTCTAACAATTAGAAATCTAACATAATATAAACTATTGGAAAACGATTGTCAAATCTATATAATATGATACAAAGGTCAAAAGACAGGCAAGGCTTAAATAAAAAGATGGGAGAATATAAAGGTGGTAATTGGAATTTTAGCCCATGTAGATGCAGGAAAAACTACACTTTCAGAGGCTTTATTATATAAAACAGGACAAATCAGAAATCTGGGCAGGGTGGATCATCAGGACGCCTATCTGGACAATGACGACCAGGAGAGGGAGAGAGGAATCACAATCTTTTCCAAGCAGGCGAGGATTGAGACTGAGGATTTAAGTATAACTTTGCTTGATACACCGGGACATGTGGATTTTTCAGCAGAGATGGAGCGTACATTACAGGTGCTGGACTATGCCCTGCTTGTCATAAGTGGTACGGATGGAGTGCAGGGGCATACTAGGACTCTGTGGAGACTTTTGCGCCATTATAATATACCTACATTCATCTTTGTGAATAAGATGGATATGGATGGCACGGACGAGGAGGCTGTGCTTGCGGAACTCAAGACGGAGCTGAGTGACGGATGTGTCAAACTATATCAGGGAGAAATTGATTATACCAATGAGAGCGGTGAGCATGTATCTGGAGGCAATAGTGTTGGAAACTCAAATGGGCGAAAAATACATATGCCTAGCGGTATGAATGCAGATTCTTGTACGAAAAATGAAGTTGGAAATGACAACAAGGATTATATATGCGATGAAAACATATGCGAAGAGCTTGCCATGTGTGACGAAGCCTTGCTCAATGAGTACATGGAAAATGCCAGTCTAAGCGGGGAGTCTGTCAGAAAAGCCATCTGTGACCGCAAGGTATTTCCATGCTTTTTCGGCTCTGCCCTTAAGCTCACAGGCGTGGACGAGCTCATATCAGGTATCAGGGAGTATGCTGTAGAGAAAAGCTATCCATCTGAATTTGCAGCAAGAGTCTACAAAATCGGAAGAGACGACAGGGGTGTGAGACTTACCTACATGAAGATACTCGGAGGGGGTATATCTGTCAGGGACAGGCTTGAGTACAGCGATTTGGTTGAGAAAATAGACCAGATTAGGAAATATTCAGGCGAAAAATATGTGACCTGCGACACTGCCAAGGCTGGAGAGATTGTGACAGTTACAGGATTAAGCAGCACCTATCCGGGTCAGGCATTCGGCAATCTGGGCGAGGACAATATGGCAATCCTTGAGCCGGTGCTAAATTACCAGCTCATACTTCCAAAGGAGGTAAACCCTGCGGAGTTTTTAAAGAACATGAAGCTTATCGAGGAGGAAGACCCTTCCCTCTATGTGGTCTGGAACGAGGAGCACAGGGAAATCCACATCCAGCTCATGGGTCAGGTGCAGATGGAGGTGTTGACAAGGCTTATCAAGGACAGGTTCGGTGTGGTCGTAACCTTTGGACCGGGAAGCATTGTATACAAGGAGACTGTGGCGAAGCCGGTTGAGGGTGTGGGACATTTTGAGCCACTGCGCCACTATGCAGAGGTGCATCTGCTCATAGAGCCCCAGGAAAAGGGCAGCGGCATCACAGTAAGCTCAGTGTGCAGTGAGGACATACTGGATAAGAACTGGCAGAGACTTATCGCTACCCATATAGAGGAGAGAGAGCACAGGGGAGTACTTACAGGAAGTGCCCTGACTGATGTAAAGATTACGATTTTATCTGGCAGGGCGCATATCAAGCACACTGAGGGAGGAGATTTCAGGCAGGCTACCTACAGGGCAATCCGTAATGCCCTAAAGCGAGGCGAGTGCATACTGCTTGAGCCTTACTATGACTTCATATTAGAGATACCAATGGAGCATGTGGGCAGGGCACTTACAGATTTGGAGCAGAGATGTGCAAGGGTGGAAGCGCCTGAATTTTACACCAGCGGAAGCCGTGATATGGCAAGAATCACAGGCGTAGCACCAGTATCTACCATGCAGGATTATGTCAGTGAGGTCATGGCGTATTCACAGGGGCTGGGCAATCTGACCCTTGATTTGTCAGGCTATGATGAGTGCCACAATCCGGAGGAGGTCATAGCTGAGAGGGGCTACGACAGTGAGATGGACTTCAAAAATCCTACAGGCTCGGTATTCTGTGCGCATGGCTCTGGCTTTATCGTGCCATGGGATCAGGTGGAAGATTATATGCACCTGCCATATGTATACACAGGCGATTCCTCAGAGACCACACTCAGGGAAAATTCCAGAGCCTTCAGCTCACAGGATGCAGACCTGCTGACAGGGGTAAGCCGCAGGACAAGCTGGTCACAGGATGTGGCAGGAATGACGTCGGTGGAGCTGGACGCAGAGCTTGCGGACGTGTATGCAAGAGAGTTTGGCATGAACAAAAATGATATGGAAGAGCAGGAGCACAAGAAATGGAAGAGCGCTTCAAAGCAATATGAGGGCTTGTCTGGAAAGCCGAGGACTGTCAAGCATGATAAGCACGGCAATCCTATCTATCCAGCCAGAGGGCCACAGGAGGAGTATCTGATAGTGGATGGCTACAATATCATTTTTGCATGGGAGGATTTGAGTTCCTTGTCTAAGGTAAATATAGATTCGGCAAGAGATGCGCTTAAGGATATTCTGGCAAATTATCAGGGCTACAAGGGCTGTAAGCTGATTCTTGTAT
>CAVFAM010000430.1:0-13718 GCA_963620375.1 Bacteroidaceae bacterium | reverse complement strand
CAACAGGAATCTGTTGCTAATGGAGAAATCGGCATCTTCGCTCTAAACGGAGAAGCCTATATTAAGAAATTACAAAACGATAAAGACGGAATCTTCCTTATCTCTCTCAACGAGAAATATGCACCGATTAAAGTTGGCGAGAATGACCGATTAGATATCTTCGGTAAGGTTGTAGGAAAATGTGATCCTGCTGCCGCCACAGGATACAGCATCAAAACTATTGGACGAGTAGAGCGAGGAGTAAATGCACCATCTGCCGAATTTATGCTTAGGATATCTAAGTACTTCGATATGCTGGTGGAGGATGTGTTTCATGTAGAAGATTAAGGGTCTGGTGTTAATGCCCGCTCTTTTCGTCTATTTCTCATCCATTGAGCGAAGAACAAGGGAATCCTCAAGTTATAATAATATATGATAAAGTTTCAAAATGTTAGTCTTCAGAGCACCTGCAAAGATGCTCTCATTGTCATGCAGTTTTCAAGGTACAACTATATCTGAAGTGCATTTCTGCAATTCATTCAAAAACTTTCATTTTAGACTTGACTTTTAATAGTTAGTCTTTCTATTGTTTATACAACTTATCCACCTCTGCTTCATACACAGCCTCAGTATTGCAATAATAAGCCTCCAGCTTATCACAACAATTTCGGAATATTGTTTCCAGATTAGGGTCAAACTGGGTTCCCATTCCATCCAGAATTATCTGTTTTGCTTCATCATATCCCATAGATTTCTTATAACATCGCTGGCTTACAAGGGCATCATAGACATCTGCAACAGCCATTATTCTGGCTTCCAGAGGAATCATTGAACCCACACGTCCTTCTGGGTATCCCTTGCCATCCCAGCGTTCATGATGAAATCTGGCTATATTATAGGCTGTATCTACGAAGTGCTGCTCCTCCACTCCATCCAACAGGATATGCACCATTTCACCACTTTTAACAGCATGAGTTTTCATCACTGCATATTCCTCATCAGTAAGACGTCCTGGTTTACAGAGGATTGACGAATCAATCGAAATCTTGCCCAGATCATGCAGCGGTGCAGACCTGACTATATCCTCAGCCAGTGTTGCGTCTATTTTATCAGCCTTATGAGCCATTATTTCATCAACAATTATTGCTATTATGTCGTTGGTTCTCTTGACATGTCCACCTGTAGTATCATCTCTGTTTTCTATGATATTTGCCATGCCAAGCGTGATTTTTCTCTGGATTTCCACTATGTTTTCGGTTTTCTTTTCGATTTCACGGCTTAAGGTTTCATTATAAGAAGTCATGATATCCATAGCCCTCTGCTCTTCTGTAGCATCCCTGATATCAAACACATAGCCCTGTGCCTTGCCATCCTTGCGAAGAGAAAATTCAGCTATCTCACATATGCATATAACGTCACCCACCGTGAATTTTCTGGAGATCTCACCATCTGTCTTAAACCGCTCTATCATATCAAACAAGGTTGCAGCCTCTTCCGACATCACATCATCCACACGCTGTATCCTCAGAAATGGCAGAAACTCCATAGCCCTTTCATTACAGCTCATAAAACGGCACTTCAAATCCACGGACACATACCCCCTGTTGCTGTAATATTTCTGATGCTGGGAAATAACACTGGAAATATCGTGCATGTGCATATGGTCATAGGAAGTCAGGATGATTATTGAAGCCAGGACATACAGGTATGGCAGCAGACTGAACTCTATACGCTCAAAGGTCTCTACTGCATATATTATAATGAATAAAGCCGCTATAACAGAATAGTTATACAATACCAGCTTTGAATGATTACCTTTTCGGATATATCCCGCTGCTAAAATTCCAAGAATAACAAGCAGGCAGGCAGACAAATAGATAATATGCAGAATCTTTAAGGGTCCAGCTGTTGTCGTTACCACACTTCCCGCTGCTGTATGTGCCACCTCAATTTCCTTATAATACATCTTTGTTCCAAAAGAAATCCATACTGTCATGGCATGCAGAAAGGCAATACCATAACCTGCCACTTTAATCCATGACTTTATATATAATCCCATAGAATGCAGCATTGCAAATATAGTCACCATAAGGAGCACACTGCTGTCCAGATATATTATGCACAGCGCCACTTGCGCCGCCTCTGCGCCTGTAACTCTTGATTTTAACCAATACCCCAGAATAACGATTGGAATCAGAAGTATGATTGTCCAGTCGTAGGTATTTATATTTTCAAAGTTTTTTGCCGCCATAATAATCACCACAACGGCTGATATTACCAAGCATATTTCAAAACCTGTCACTGCCATTTATCCCATGGTCTCCTTTATAAAAAACTCTGCTATTTTCTTCAAAATTACATCCTTTGACTGATTTTTCAACAAATATCCCTGTGGCTTTAAGGCTATAAGGGATTTGACAGTCTCCATATCATCCTTGGATGTAAGAAACATAACAGGTATCTTTGCTGTTGTAGGCTCACTATGGAGCATCTGTAAAAACTGGGCTCCATTGCACACCGGCATTTCATAGTCAAGCAATATCAAATCCGGCTTATTGGTTTCTATGAAATGAAAAGCATTCGTAGCAGACGGACACACATTTATATTGTATTCATTTTCCAGCCATTCTGACATAAGCCGCAGAAATACAGGTGAGTCATCCACTACCAGTATATTTTTCCTGTTGCCCTTCACATCAAATTCAGCCACAAGCTGGTCAAGTTTTTCGATAACCTCGTTAATGTTTACAGGTCTTTCACAGCTCATTGCGATAACGTTTGTAACTGTAATGTCATATATTTTCCTGAGAGAATCCTTATCTCCAATCAATATAATTTTACGATTAAATTCTATGCATCTGTCATATAAAAATACTCTGAAGCCTGAATGACTGAGCAGAACTTCTGCATCTGCAACAAAAAACTTCGGCATATCTTCAAGCTCTTCTAGCGACTGCTGGTTTATATCACGTCTCTCTACCTTAAAGCCTTTGTTGCTCAGATTATTCATAAGTGAATGCATTATAAATGACATGTCCTCATTGCCTAAAAATAATAAATCACACTTCTGGTTCATTAGTGTACCCCATTCTCCTTAAGTTTTTCAGATATTTCCACAGCCTTCTCTGCATCCAGATTGGCTACTGCGATTTCAAGTTCGTTTAGTAGTGTCTTCTCTTCCTCTGTCCAGTTATACGTTATAAGCTTTTTGATTATTGAATCAGCATTTTTGATATCATAGGCCTTCATGCTTGATTCCAGCTGATGCAGCATGCCATCAAGGATATCCTTATCTGGTTTTTTCTGGTCGCCTTCCTCCTTTGGCAGGCTGTCCTTTACCAGATTCTTCAATTTGGACCATTTGTCCATAAAATATGGTGTAAGATCCTTTATCATCTGAATGTTATTATGTATGGCTGCGTCCTCAAGCATGGCTGCAAGACCATATGCCTGAAATGCTCCCATTATATTGGTTGTAGCCTTCATGGCATGAACCTTTATCCTGAAATCTTTTACAGCCTCATGGTTTTTCTCGTCTTCCATAATAGAATCCATGTAGGACTGCAGCTCATCTGCATCTGTGTCAGCAACTGCTACAAACTGCTTGAGCACTGACAGATAGTTCTTCAGACCTCCCATATGGGTAACTGCAAATGTAACATCCACACCAGGTATTACCGGCAGGGCTATTTCATCAGTGCTCTTCTGTCTTACTGGTGCCTGACCCTTGCTGAATTTGGACGGATCCAGATATTCCATAATCTTACGTTCCAGTAGTTCTGGCTCGATAGGCTTTGCAAGGAAGTCATCAAATCCCATAGATTCATATTCTTCCTTTGCCCCCTTTATAGCATTGGCTGTAAGAACAATAACCGTTGTCTCTGTATTGAGTCCATCCTTCTGGCTTCTAATCCAGCCGAAGGCTTCTACTCCATCCATCTCCGGCATCATATGATCCATAAATATTATGTCATACTGTCTGCTCTTTGTCTTTTCCAGAGCAGCCATTCCTGAGCTTGCTGTATCAATCTGAAGCTGTGTTTCTTTTAAGAGTTCCTCAAATACCATCAGGTTCATCTTGTTATCATCCACAACAAGAACTCTTGCGTCAGGTGCTGTAAACATAGCCTGATATTCCTCACTGCTATCCGGCAGCTCATCAAAATCAATATTTCCTATTGGGGCATCCCCTGCCACACCCTGTTCTATCTCAAAGTAAAATTCGCTTCCCTCGCCATATGTACTCAGTACATGAAGCTCCGAATCCATCAGTTTTAAGATACCTGTAACGAGGTTAAGTCCTATGCCGGTACCCTCCACATTGTGATTTCTCTTCTCATCAAACCTGGTAAATCTCTGGGTAAGCTTTTCCAAATCTTCCTCACGGATTCCGATTCCGGTATCCTTTACCGAAAACAGAAGGTGTACCTTATCCTCATAGGTCTTGCCAAATACTGAGAGTTTCACGCTGCCCTCATCAGTATATTTTGCAGCATTGGTAATCAGGTTTATAATCACCTGCTTAAGGCGTACTGAGTCTCCATACAGCTTCTCTGGCAGGGTCTCCGATATCTCATACTTAAATTCAAGCTTGTTGAACTCGGCCCTGCTTTTAACCATGCTAACCACATCCATCAGCAGCTGCTTAACAGAATATTCTTCTGTAACAAGCTCCATCTTGTCAGCCTCCAGCTTTGACATATCAAGTATACCATTGATTATGGATAAGAGCATATTTGATGCGCTGTTTACATTTCTGGCATAGGACTTAATAGCAGACTCATGAGACTCCCTTAAAATCATGGTATTAAGACCAATAACCGTATTGATTGGTGTACGGATTTCATGGGACATATTTGTCAGGAAGGTACTCTTTGCCTTGTTTTCATGTTCTGCTTCCTCTGCTCTGTTTGCCACGGCTTCCACTTCTGCCTTCTCACTGCTGATATTCTGAATGGTAAAAAGCACTTTTTCCAATGGCTCGTTTTCATTCCTGTCCATGGCAAAGAACCGTGTACGGCACCAGCCATAGTTTTTGCTGATATACTCAAAAGCAAGAGTATTCCTTCCCTTAAGCCTCTGCTCCAGAGTACTCAAATCACAGAACTCCATTGCCGGCTCTATAAAGCTGTCAACACTGTCATATTCAAACATGCCCACCAGCTGTTCCATTGCAGATGCCGATGAAGGTCTCAGCTTCTCTGATTTTTCATCTGCCACCATAGGCACCAGTTCGTTTGTCTTAAGATTAATCATATAAATGATTGAATACATATCCGACAGACACAGAATGCCTGATTTTTTTAATTCCATTTCCTTTAGTGCCTGCTTGTATGTCAAATTAGATACCACATAAAGCAGCAGAAGAACAAGCCATACAAGTCCCAGTGCTGCCAGTATATAAATGCTATATCCGTCTGTAATATGCCTGTTAAATGAATATGTGACGCTATAGTTGCTTATATCCGGCTCCACATAATAATAGATAATAAATCCCATAGTCAGAGTGGATTTATTATCTATAGGCAGCTCTCCCTCTTTGGATGATGGATAGTAAATCACATAATCTCCCGCTTCAAGGGGTATAAGCAAATCTCCCTCAAACAAATAATCCAGTTCCACATCCTCAGGTGAACATTTCCTCAAATCAAGTGTCTGTACCTTTTCCCCTGTTGTAACATGCTGGTGGACCTCCACGGTACCGCACCAGAACTGGTTAATCATACAATCTTCTGAGATGTCAATTCTCAGCTTCCAGTCATTTATCTCATATTGTGCATTATTGACTATTGTGCCCTCCATTGTCTGTCCGTTTAGATTTCTTCCCTCTTCATCAAGTTCGAAATCTCTCTTAATCCACTTATTGGCATCGCCCGCACGTCCCCCAATGGACATTGTCACTCCGCCATTATCATCTGTACTGGTCACAACATGTTTCTGTTTATTAAAATTAATAAGATAAGTAAACTCTGCTATAAGGAATACAGCCATAATAACTGGCAGGATAATAAGCAGATTTCTTACCATAGGATTTCTCTTTTTTTCCAAATTTGCATTCCCTCCATACCTTTAAAACCAATAAAGGACTAAAGAACAGTCTTTTTTTCCACATAGGCTGTTATAATATTTTTTCAAGTCTGGTAATTGGTTCTATCTGCTCCAGGACATTGTTCATATCTTCAAACATAAATCCCTTTTGGGTTATACGTACCTTAATATCCTCTATATCCTCTTCAACCTTGCCAAAATACTGCATTGAGTCAGCTATATTGTCTGATATGGTATTTATGGATGTCTGACAGCTGTCAAATACTGTAGTCATCTCCTGTTTCTGCACACCAACACTCGATGCCACATCCTTAATACTTGAAATAGTCTCCTGAGTCTTTACTATATTGTCATGGGAGAGTTCTATAGCCTTCTTTGTATTTCCAATTGATTCCACAAGACGCTGGTTACTCTCGTTCAGTTCTTCCACGCTTGCACATATAGATGTAACCGCAGACTGGATTTCCTTTGACAGATTGTTGACTGAGTCTGCAACAACTGCAAAGCCTCGTCCTGCTTCTCCTGCTCTTGCAGCCTCTATAGAAGCATTAAGGGCAAGGAGATTTGTCTGTCTGGCAAATCCGCTGATGAGGTCGACCATGCCTCTGATGTCATCAAAATTATGCTGGAACTGTTCAAAAACATCCTGCACAGCATTTATGGTATCAGACACCTCTGTACTGCCCGCATCGACCTCTTCCATCTCATCAATTGTATTATCTGCCGTCATTACCAGCTCAGATACGATGCTTTCAAAGGCATCTGTAATCTCCTCTACACGCTGTAATTCCTGCTGGAATTCATCCACTGAAGTGTGGATATTATTATATTTTTCCTCTACAAGGCTGAATGAACTGTGGATTGTATCTATACCCTCAATGGTACTTTTTTCTTCATTCTGCAGCCTTTTTTTCTGCTCTATAGAGTAACGCCCTATTTCCCTAAGGGCACTCATCCTCTTATCTACTTCCTGTTTTATCCTGTCATTTCTGTCAGCTGTCTGAATCTCTCCAGCTGCTCTTTTGTTAAATAAACCCATAAGTTCTCCTTTATTCGAATACAACTGCTACCATCGTCTGATTTACATGCTGTCTGCCGCACTGTTCGCCGCCTCCTACAATTCCCACATGAGGTCCAAGCTCTGACATGCTGCTTAAAAAAGTAGTGAGGTAACCCCTGTCAGAATACAGGAGATGGCGGTAAATGCAGTTAATTGAGAAAACAAAGGATATCTTTCTGCTGTCATCCTTCATCTGCTGCCTGGTGCTTTTTCCCACCGCATCATAGTCCCTGAGCTGCATGACACTGATAGTATCATTCTCATTAATTTTTTTATAATTAATAAGGGAATTGTTTCTGCCTACCGCATATGGAGAAGCAATATATATATCCTTGCCTATAACCCTGCCCAGCGGATTTGTAAGCACATTGGCTGCAATTTTATCAGCTGAAACTCCTGCATCAGCACAATAGACATCAGCTGCTGGTCTGCCATCCAGAGTAAGAATTTCTTTATTTGCAAGATTTACAGATGTGGCAATGTGTGTGTCAGCACCATCAAGCGGCTCAAATATCAGTTCAGAATATACACGAACCCTGCCTGACTTATTTTTAATAACTGCATATGCACAAGCATCACTGTAAAGCACTCCATCTGCCATTACATAGCTCACAGCCCCCTCTGGTATTCCAAATACTGTACCGCCTGCCAGAGTCACTCCATAACTGTCAAGCACCACGTTCATAGATGTAACAAGACGCTCCTCATCGTTTGTGCAGAACTCCAGACATACTGTATCGCTGTTTTTCGGTGCCAGCTTTCTGACCTTTCCCAGCATTTCAGGTATATCTGTCATAGGTGCAGATGACAGATTTCTTATCACACCAATCTCAGCCTCCACATCCTGTCCAAATCCAATCAGAATCATTCTGCTGTCAGAGGATTCTGACTTAAAATATGTAGTAGAGCTTGTACCTATGAGAGGAACCTCTCCATACTTCTCCTTTACAAGCCTTGACGCTTCCTCCAGTGCCTCGTAGGAAGACAGCAGAACCAGCAGTCTGGGATTACGTATATCCGCTGTCACCTCCTGCACGGCATCTGCCACATTCTTCTTTGTCGATACTCCTGTATTTACCTGCATATACCAATTCCTTTCTCTCGTCTAACCAAGCATTATTTTATTGATTTCATCATCTTTTTATGATAACATTTTCTACTAAAGGAGGACTTACAAATGTACGAATACAAACCCATGGGCGATATGTCAGTATTCCTGCTCTGCCTTTTATTGCTGATGCTTTTAATAGCAACCTATACAGAAAAAACAAAGCGTTATAAATTTGTCATCATGGCGATTATCAACCTGATATATTTAAGTATGGTAAGCATAATTTATAATTACTATATATATCCAAATACTGGTATTATAAGCGACAATCTCGTATATATACTGCATAATTCCCTGCATATATCCCTGATTGCCCAGCTCCTTATATACGTATTTTACATACTGGATCTCATCAGCTACCATAATAAGTGCATCACCAGCATACTTAATATGCTTTTTGTCCTGTATGCTGCAATTGAGCTGTTATCGCCATATACCCACATAGGCTTCTATATAGAGGATGGGGTGGCACACGACTATGCCCACGACATCATCTATTTAATCTGGTATGTATTGTATATAGCAATAATTGTATCAGTAGTCGTGTTAAAAAACAAGACAATTATATCAAGAATATATATCTCCGTAATACTTACAATGGCTGTTTCTGTGTTTATCACCATATCAGAATACCACTACAATACAGAGTCTTTTACAGTACTGTCCTACTACATACCAATAATGTCTGTAGTCCTTCTGTTTCACAGTAATTCCTACAATTCCAATTTTGGAGCAGTAGACAGGGCAGCTCTGGTTACAAAGCTTACCTCTTTGCATAACAGCGGGAGAGATTTTGTATTTGTAAATATAGAGATACCTGATTTCGACAAGGTTGAGTCATTGGTCCAGACATCGCAGGATTTTAAGGAATTCACTTATGCCATGCATTACACAGATTATCTTTTCCGCTATAACGAGGATAGTTTCGTGCTGATTTTTAAGAAAAATCCGGATATAGCGCAACTGCAGCAGCTTTTTGAAAAATTACATGCAAAATATAAAATGTCCCACTATGTAACAGTTATAAAATCTAACCCTTACTGCCAGACCTTAAAGGACTATATCAGCCTCTGCAGCATGAATTACAGAAGCGAAAATATATATGTGGTAAACAGCCATGATTTGAAAAAATTCAACCGAACCAACAGTATCAGACACATTCTTGAGGATATTGACTTGCGGGGCGATTTAAATGATCCAAGAGTGAAGGTATACTGTCAGCCTATACTGGATGTAAATACCAAGACCTTTACCACTGCCGAATCCCTGATGCGTCTTGAGACAGCTGA
Organism: Bacteroidaceae bacterium; assembly: GCA_963620375.1. GTDB lineage: Bacteria > Bacillota > Clostridia > Lachnospirales > Lachnospiraceae > Roseburia. The sequence goes on along the minus strand of CAVFAM010000430.1, from coordinate 4,231 downwards.
GACAGGCATGATTTTACCAGATACATTTATCCCAATTGCAGAATGCACAGGCAGGATACATATGCTCACCAAGATAATACTTAACAAGGTATGTGATTTCATCGAACACAATGATGATATCAGCCGGATATCTGTTAATTTTTCAATGTCAGAATTATCAATGCCATATTTTTTTGAAGATATAATGAGTATTATCTCCAAATACTCTTTTGACAAGAGTAAGCTGGGCTTTGAAATAACAGAAAGTGTTGAGGCCAATGATTTTAACCTCATCAGGGAAACTCTCAGTAAATTCAAGGAGCTTGGCATAACTATTTATCTTGATGACTTTGGAACAGGCTTTTCAAATATAGAGCATATTGCCAAAATGCCTATAGACATAATAAAATTCGACCGTTCCCTTGTACTCTCATCCAAGGCGGATAAAAAATCAGAAAATATAGTATCCAGCCTCTCAAATATGTTTAATATCATCGGCTGCAACATCCTGTATGAGGGTATTGAGGATGGAAATGACGAGAACAGGTGCATAAAGCTTAAGGCTCACTATCTCCAGGGCTTTATGTATTCAGAGCCTATACCTATTGAACAGATGTCCGATTTCATTGGCAGGGAATATACAGAAGAAATCAGCTTTTAATCAGCTAGAAGATGAAAGGAGCAATATCTATGCAGGTAAATTTAGAAATATACCGTAACGACATGGCAGCTTTACAAAAACTGTGGGAAGCAGCCCATCTTGATGCCCTTACCCATTTATTTAACAGATATGGCATGGAATCATGGATTACAGAACGCCTTGAAGAAATGAGTCCCTCTGACACAGCTGCTATGATGATGATAGATGTGGATAATTTCAAGTATGTAAATGATGCCTTTGGCCATATGCTTGGAGATGCGCTCCTTGTCGATATTGCGGATATAATTCGGGAGATTTTCCCAAATGAATTCTTCTGTGGACGAATCGGTGGAGATGAATACCAGATATTTGGTCTGAATGTAGACCAGGATATCGTTTGTCAAAAGGCTGACTCACTCTGCCAGCAGATTAAAAACAAATACGAAAAGGGCAGATATAATATTTCAATAAGTGTTGGAGTGGCTTTTTCCAATGAGAAGCACGGACGCTGCTATGCAGAGCTTTATAAAATGGCTGACCTTGCCCTGTATCAGGCAAAATCCAATGGCAAAAACGGCTACATGCTTTATGGCGCAAAGCAGTCCATGCAGGTACCACAGAAAATACGCTGCTATCAGGACCATGGTTCTGCCGAGCCTATTCAGCTTGGCGAAAGCGGTTTTTCCGTTGCAAAGCTTCTTGTAGATGCAGTAATTGACGAGCTGTCCTTAAAACATGCCCCTAAAACCACCATAGAAAATGTATCAAAGTGCATTGTTGATGTCCTTGATGTGACCAGGGCTTATGCCAGCTGCTATACCAGGGACGAGATGTCTATCGGCAGGTCTTATTACTATGCCCAGAATGATGATCCAAACATCACACCTAATCTCAGGATATCAGGGCAGGAATATAAAAATAAATGCTTCAACAGCGAAAATATATTTTTCTGCACTGACATTGAAAAGACAATTGAACCAATCAAAACTGAATTGAAAAGGATGCAGGTCAAGACTCTCCTGCAGGTACTTATTGTAAAGGACGGCAGAATAATTGGAACCTTGGGAATCAACAACTGTGGTTATAAGAGGCTCTGGCTGCAAAGTGAGATAGAGGCCATACATACTATAGCAAAGCTTATGACCGATACCATATATGAACTTCAGGAATCATTGGAGGAGAAATATGATTGACTACTGTGAAATGATTGCTGCTCTTACAACAGACTATCATAATGTATATGTTATTGAACCAGAAAACAACATCGGTACAACTATAAAACTAAATGGCAGGATTATGGACAGCCTTGCTTCCGCTCCCGATACATTTGATTATGAGGAGTTCATGGCAGACTATCTTAAAACCCGTGTCTATGAAAAAGACAGGGAAAGAATTGCCCTTGCTTCATCTATTCCAGCTCTTATTGATGCATTCAGCACTGGCAGCGAAAGAAATGAACTGAACTACAGGGTGGTGGATAAGGATGGTTCTATCCATTACCTCCGCATACTATACATACGTATTTCAAAACCTGGTGAACTTTTAAGGCTTGTTGCTGGTGCCCGCAATATTGATTACAAAATAAACAGGCAGAAGGAAATCCATACCGAAGGCTTAAATCACGCTTATTCAGCCATTGCAGGCATTTATTTGTCCATGTACCGTGTAAATATAAAGACAAATACCTACACAGTAATAAAAACTACCGACACTGTCATGCTCTATCCCCGTCCGGATTCTGAGTTTTTTGAAGAAAATGCAAAGAGCTTCATAAAAGAGCTTTGCACTGAGGAAAACTATCCTTCCATGCTGAAGTTTCTCAACAGGGATACACTTGATCAGCGAATGTATGGCAAATCACATATTTCTGCCAAATTTGATGGTAAAACAGGTAAAACATACAGACTTCACTACATAAGGGAGGGAGAAGACGATACTGTTCCGATTAAATATATGATTGTTGCCCTTGAGGCCTTGGAATCAAACGACTACCGCTCTGTTTTTGATACTCTGGCAAGAAACTTCCAGAATGTATTCTGGGTAGACCTGCATGATGGTACTGCTAAAATATTAAAACTGGACGGATATATAACAAAGGGACTGGATAAGAATAATCACAGTTCTTTTTCCTATCCTGCCATATTAAAGCAATATATCTCTGAGAGAGTCTATGATGAGGATAAGCAGATGCTTTATAACAAGCTCTGTCTGGATCATCTGAAGGAAATATTTGAAAGCAGTGATGAGTATATAGGTAATTATCGGGTTTTTGTGGATAGAGAAATGCATAATTACCAGTTCAACTACAGCACTGTAAATGGCACAAGCCTGATTGTATGCGGCTTCCAGAATATTGATAACATCATCAGGGAGCATCTGGAGGAAGAAAAAAAGAAACGTGAGCAGGAGGAGGCATACCAGCAGGAATTGATTGCTGCAAAGGACGAGGCCAATCGTGCCAATACAGCCAAGACAGATTTTCTGCTCCGCATGTCCCACGATATACGTACACCTATCAATGGAATAATGGGACTTTTAGATATCGCAGATATGTGCAGCGATGATCTGGAAAAGCAGAACGAATGCCGTCAGAAATTAAGATCTACCTCCAAGCTGCTTCTTGATCTCATAAATGAAGTTCTGGATATGGGCAAGCTGGAGTCTGGAGAAATCCTGCTGGAACACATTCCTTTTGATTTAAATGAGATATCCACTGATATACACGACACAGTCAAAAAGCTTGCAGATGAGAGAAATATCGAGATAATAGAGGAAGATTGCGAGGCTTATGAGAACCAGCTTATAGGCAGTCCTGTCCACCTGAAGCGCCTCATGCTTAACATAGTAGGAAATGCTATTAAGTACAACAAAGATAACGGCAAAGTATTCATTACACGCCATGTCCATAATGTAGATGAAAAAAATGTTAATCTGGAATTTAAGTGCCGCGATACTGGAATCGGTATGAGTGAAGAATTTCTGGAACGGATATTTGAGCCATTTTCACAGGAAACAACCACTGCTAGGTCAAAATATGGTGGCACCGGGCTTGGTATGTCCATTGCCAAGAATCTTATCGACAAAATGGGCGGCAGCATTAGTGTAGAAAGCATAAAGGGGCAGGGCTCCACATTTAGTGTAATTCTCCCTTTTGAAATAGTTGTTTCTGAAAACGAAAACAATAAATGCATTGATGCTTCGACAGACTTTTCTATTGAAGGAATGCACATCCTCCTGGTGGAGGACAATGAACTCAATATGGAAATCGCCAAATTCCTGCTTGAGGAAAATGGTGCTGAAATAACAGAGTGCTGGAATGGAAAAGAGGCCGTCAAAGTGTTTAAGGATTCTCCTGCGGGCACATTTGATGCAATCCTCATGGATGTCCGTATGCCTGTCATGAATGGATATGAAGCTACCAGGATAATCCGAAATCTTGACCATGATGACGCAAAGGATATCCCGATTATTGCCATGACTGCTAATGCCTTTGTGGAAGACAAAATTGCAGTCAAAAAAGCTGGCATGAACAGACATATTGCAAAGCCTTTTGATATACAGGCTGTAATCAGGGCTATTTCTGAGCTGGCAGGCGCAAAAAATGATACATAG
>CAVFAM010000429.1:0-3942 GCA_963620375.1 Bacteroidaceae bacterium | reverse complement strand
TCTTCATGCAATATGCAATCGAATATTTGTTCTGTTATTTTTATCCAGTCTGACTAGCCAATTCCATTATGAAGCATGGTCGGATAAGCAATCGCTATGGCTGTGCCAACTGCCAGACAGAGGATTGTGTTCACAATCAGGGCTAAAATCCAGCCCCCCAGAATCATGCCAACAGCAAATACTATAATTAGTACCACCAGAATAATCATCTTAAGCATAACCTGTATAGTGCTCTTTACCACGTCCAATGAGTCTGTCGGCAGCATGGCTTCCAGAAACAGTCCTGTGGTGGACAACATAAAATCAATTGCAAGCATGGTAATATAGCTTAAAACCACCATCAATATGCTGTCATCTGACAATACCGCTCCTATAATCACAGCTGGCAGAATGTCGATTGCTGTGTTATATGACACAGACGCAACCGCATAAAATACCTTCTTGTATGCACTGTCTGGCACCAGAAACAGCCAGTTCTTAGAAGTCTCCTGGGCAATCGGATTACCTACATTATTGATGTAAATTATGACCATTATGGTGATTGCTGGCATTATAAAGCCATCATAGCCTATAACCTGTGTAAACAGCAGGCTTACCGCCAGAACCATGGCTGTGTATATGAGCATAGCCTTGGTCACAATACCGCCATAGGCAAATCTCCTTCTGATATATACCTGCTTGGTGAAAAATGCACTGGCTCCGCTTCCCTTAAGTACTGCCTCGTGGTGGGCTTTTTTCTCTTTATTTTTCTTAAGTCCTGCATTCTGGCTTTTACCAGCCTTCTGGTTTTCAAGCTTAACCTCTCTGATTTTTGCCCCCTCCATAGCGTCCTCATAGAAGTCAGCATCAACCTTCCAGATTGCCCAGAAAATAACGACTGAGCAGACTACAAACAAGGCTCCGTAAACGACTGCTGTCACTGCATCTCCTGCTATTGCAGACACGACCATTGCCTTAAGCCAGCCTATAAAAGGAATATACCAGGTCCATTTTGCACAATATACATGCTGGACTGCATATACAAAGTCATTGTCATTGTTGACAAATGCAATCAGTCCCGGCACTATAAAAACTGCCGCAATCACAAACATAAATGGAATAACAAGCTTCTGTAATATTGGAAATACGCTCCTGAGCGTGTATATAAATACAGATATAAGCTGGCTCCACACCAGAATCATAGCCCAGGCAATAAGCATTGCCACCACAGCCCCAGCTGATAAGCCAAGATTTATCATAAGGTTTGGTATCTGGAAAACCATATAGAGTGAAATCAGAAGCAGGGTCAGCATCTGGAATGAAAGTCTGAATATCATTACCGTCTGTGGCTTTTTAGGTGCCGTAAACAGGAAATTTACATCTGCCAGCAAAAACATCTCATTGCCGTTTTTCTGTCCGCCATATAAGCCTATAAATATAAAGATTATAAACAGGGCTTCCACTCCAAACTCTACAAATGAATAGGCTACAGCCTTATCCTCCTCTGTCATTTCGTCATTCATCCGGTCGCCGTTGGCATTGTACTCTCCATCCGCACCTACATAATTTCCGTCCTCGTCATAACCGCCATCATCTATATAGTTGCCATATTTGTCATACTCGCCGTCAGCCCTGCCCACATAGTTGCCATTTTTATCATATAGATACGCTTCTTCATCCTCTATATAATTGCCGTCCTCATCATATTTTCCAAGCTCTTCACCGACATAATTACCGTTTTCATCATAGGCATACTCTGTAACCATATTGTCCGCAACAGCCCAGCCAATCACACCACCAGCCACGCCAAACAATATTGTCACGCCGATAATACATGCAATGATGATTATAAAAGTACTCCTGAACATTTTCCTGACAGAATTAATGAAGGTGTGAAAAGCATAATAAGCCCAAAGTTTCATTATTCCACCTTCCCCTCTGTTATCTCAAAGAAGATGTCCTCCAGCTTCTTGTCACCGCTCTCTACATCCTGCCTGTTAACCACAGCCTTGACATGACCATTCATCATAATATATGTTGTGTCCCACAGCTCCTCCACACTGTCAATCATATGGGTGCTGACAAGTACCATACAGCCCTGGGCTTTGAGTTCGCCCATGATAAGCTTAAGCTCCTTTATGGCGTGTGGGTCAAGTCCCACCATAGGCTCATCAAAAAGCACAAGCTTTGGCTTAGGCAGAAGTCCACAGCAGATGCTTACCTTCTGCTGCATACCCTTCGACAGCTCATCTCCGAACTTTTTCTTTTTATCGGTAAGCTCAAATCTGTCTAACAACTCGTTTTTATAGTCCTCATAGTTTTTGAGCTTATAGGCTCTTGCAATAAACTCCATGTGCTCATCAACAGTGAGGTTTGGATAGAGTGATGGCAGTTCTGGCACATAGCCCATTATGGCTTTTGCCTCGATTGATTTGTTGTTTAAACCATCAACTGTAATCTGACCATCGTACTTTAAAAATCCCATAATACTTTTAATTATGGTACTTTTTCCGGCTCCGTTTGGTCCAAGTAAAATGCCTATCTGACCATCGGGTATCTGAAATGTAATATCTGAATTTGCAACAACTTTATGATATTTCTTTGTAACATGCGAAACGTCTAACATAATTCCCTCCTAAGTTCTTTCTCACAACTACTGGTATATATTATCATACCAATCATTTATTTTTCACATTCAAATCCTTAATATAATCTTAATTCTTCTTAGGTTTTGGACTTTTCATCCTTTTTTATATAGTTTTGCTCCCAAAAAAAGACTATTTCTTCTTTTCAGCAAATTATTTAGAAAAAGAACAGGTTGATTTTACTAAAAAATCCAAAGCATGCTTATTCTTGGACTTTTTTGCTTCAAAACTCAGGAAAAAGTCCAAACCAACATCTGTGTGCAAGGCAAAAGAAAAGGATGCCTCTTAGCATCCTTCAATCTCTTTGATATTAAATTCATTACCCTGCTGCAGGTATGTGTGCTCGCTGCCACAGTAGGGGCATATCTTACCATGCTCCACCGTGCCATAGGTCTTGCCACAGTCCTCGCAGTATGTAATTGCCGGAATCTGTTCCACATATAATTTTGCTGTCTTCATATGCTCTGAACGGTTGGCGACAGCCCATTTCCACACATCATGCAGATATGACTCAATTACAGTGGATACCTCTCCAAGCTCCAATGTTACCGATTCGATTTCTGTGAGGTTATTCTCCTCGCAAATCTCCTCTACCATTTTTATAACGTGAAATACAACACCTAATTCGTGCATTTTATTCTCTCCATATCTGGCTTCGTCTTATTTCTTTCTGCTGAACTTAATCTTGATAGCCTGCTTAGCACCATTTGGAAGGATATACTTGAGCTTATCCTCAGCCTTTCTCATTGTGCTTGCTGCTGGCAGATCTCTGTGAAGGTGAATAGCATCAAATTCACATCTTGTTGTACAGAGTCCACATCCTACACACTTGTTAGGGTCTACAATAGAAGCTCCACATCCAAGACATCTTGCTGTCTCAGCCTTTACCTGCTCCTCTGTGAATACAAGCTTAGAATCACGGAAGGACTTCTTGTCAATTGACTCATTGTGTCCTGGTGTCTGACGTCCTGTATTATCATAGTTCTCAACAAGGATATCTGTCTTGTCAAGCTCCTTGTAGTAGTTTGGATTACGTCCAATTGTAAGTGATGAACCAGGCTGTACAAATCTGTGGATTGAGATAGCTGCTTCCTTACCTGCTGCGATTGCATCAATGGCAAATCTTGGTCCTGTAAACATATCTCCACCAACAAAGATATCTTCTACAGTTGTCTGGTATGTAACAGGGTCAGCAACTGGTGCTGGTCCTCTGAACTCTACAGCTTCATCCTTAAGGAGGTCTCCCCATACAGTTCCCTGTCCTACTGAAAGAAGAACATTGCTGCATGGGATTGTCATTGTATCATTCTCATCATAC
>CAVFAM010000428.1:0-3081 GCA_963620375.1 Bacteroidaceae bacterium | reverse complement strand
GGTGATACTTCTTCTGCTACTGGCTCTGCAACAATCTCTGGCTCACTGTCTACTACTGGTTCATCAGCTACAATATCAGGTTCGCTATCCACTATCGGTTCGTCAGCTACAACATCTGATTCGCTATCCACTACTGGTTCGTCAACCACAACATCTGGTTCACTATCCACAACCGCTTCTTCAACTATCTCTGGTTCGCTGTCTATAACCGACTCCTCGACATCCTCAAGCCCTTCGATTTCCTCAACAATCGGATCCACAAACTCTTCCTCTGCAAAGGAATCTATTATCAGGTCATCATCACTGACCTCTGCATTTTCCATCTGTACCGGTGCCTGAACTGTTGTCTGCACACCTGGCTCCTGTATTGGTGCTGGCGCTGGTGCTGTCATAACTGGCACACCTGTCATCTGTACGGTGACTGGCTGTGTTGGTACATTTACGTCTGCTGTAAGCTGTACCGGCTGTGAAGATATAATCTGCTGAGTCTGCATAATTGCCTGATTCAGTCTGATTTCCATATCCTTTATATCCTCAACCAGCTCCTGCTGCTTCATTATAAGCTGGGTCACTGCATCTGAGCTGATGTCCTTCTGCTCGCTGATAAGCTCTCCGTTGTTGTTTGACAGCTTGTCCTCAAACTCTGCAATTTTATCCATCACCTGATCGTTTGATGCAATGATTGCCTCTGCGTTTTCCCTGTTCTTGCTTATGACTGCCTTGGCAACACCCTTTTGTGTAGTGACAATTTCCTCTGTCGGAACCTTAGCACTCGCCTGAAGAATATCTATCTTATCATCAATCTCTTCAAAATATTTCTTAAGCATGAGGTATGAAGCCTTTTCTGATTTTAAAATGCTCTCATACTGCTCATCTCTTCTTTTTTCTCGGGCAAACTTAATTGTGAAAACACTATTTACAGCTATATTTAAAAATATAAGCATTAAAACTGCAAATAGTGCTATTGGCAAATACTGTGTCGGGTAATTGACAATCGTGTAAAACTCCGCAACAACGGCAAGTGCCAGTAGCAGTGTCGAGAAAATAAAATGAATTTTAGCTGATGTTTGCTTCTTGTCTTGCATATTGAATCTCCCTCCGTGGATATCTTCGCAAATTTCATGTTTTATTTTATTGTATAAACCTAACACAAATCTCGAATCCGCAGCTTCGCTGCTTTTCCGTTGCTTCGCAACTAAGATTCTCGATTTTGGTTAGGGCGTCCGATTTCGTAAGCCTGTCTTGCAAGCCAGCTTGCATCCAGACTCACTCATCGTACTTCTTTTATACAATAAAATAGACTACTTCTATTATAACTTGAAGTAGTCTGAATGTCGATGTTTTTTTGTGACTATAATCCTATTTAAAGCACAAATTGTAATATTTTTTATATATGAGGTATGATGCCACGCAGGTCACAATCTCTGTTATAGGAAAAGCTACAAAAACGCCATTTGCTCCCATTGCAGGTATGCGGCTCAGTGCAAATGCAACAGGAATAATAATCACAATATATCTGAGCAGTGAAACAACAAGGGATGGCATACCTTTGCCCAGCGCCTCAAGCACACCACAGCAGGTAACTGATACTGCGGAGAAAATAAATCCTATGCTGATTATCCGCAGTGCCTGAATACCGATGGCTATTGTCTCCTCATTGGATGTAAAAATTCCTATAAGCTGACCCGGTATAAACATAGACAGCGTCATGCCGACAGCCATAACTATTGCATTTATGCCAAGGGCAGTCCTAAAAACACTCTGCACTCTCTTTTTCTCCCCTGCACCATAATTGTAGCTGACAATTGGCCTGATTCCCTGAATAACACCGCTGGCACTGAGGTAAATAAAGGTCTGTAGCTTGAAATATGCCCCAAGCACGAGGATATATTTATCTGAAAATGCTGCCACAATTCCATTAAGTGATGAAATCAAGACAGATGGCAATGCCATATTTAATGTAGCCGGAACTCCTACCAGATAGAGGCTACTCATAAGCTCCTTTGGAAAAGCCAGATTTTTTCTGCTGAAGCTTACTGGAATAGGCTTCACAATCATAAAGATAATATAGGCAAGCAGGGTCAGGGTCTGTCCGATTCCTGTTGCATAGGCTGCTCCTGCGATTCCCCATTTAGGGAAAGGTCCGATTCCAAAGATAAGCAGTGGATCCAGAACGATATTTGCCACAAATCCAACCAGCATACATACCATGGTTTCCTTCATCCTGCCTACAGCCTGGAAAACCTTTTCTATACAGATTCCTGCCATTATGATGACTGAGAACAGGAAGGCTCTGTTGGCATAGGCAAGCGCCATGTCAAGGATTGCCTGATTGTCTGTATACAGGGATAAAAACCATGGCATTGCTGCAAGGCAGATCACCATAAGTATTATTCCATGTATTATGCTAAGGAGCAAGCCTGATGATGCCGCCTGATTTGCTGTCTTTTTGTCATTTGCGCCCAGACAGAATGCGATTTTTGCATTTATTCCCACACCAAATCCGACTGCGATTGCAGTCATCAGGCTCTGAATTGGATATACAAGGGAAAGGGCTGTCATTGCATCTTCGCTGATGCTTGCGACAAAGTAGCTGTCTACGATGTTGTAGAGCGAGTTCACTGCCATGGATATTACCATTGGCAATGACATTGATATTACGAGTGGTAAAATTTTCTTTTCCTTCATAAGCTCCTGGTTCATGATGATTCCTCCTGAATTAATTTTTATTTTATGGCATAAAAGAAGCCACACAGAATTAACTGTGTGGCCGAAAAAAGATTTCTCTTGAAAAGTGCCGTGCTCCCATATGGGTTTTATGCGTGCATATTATCATGGCTGTTGCATGATGTCAAGAAAATTTTTATAGTTGCTAGTCTTCATAATGATATTTACATGAGTATATAATAAGATTTTGATTATTATCCATATTATAAACTAATCTATGTTCATCTACTCTAAAGCCTCCAGTTCTGCAATGGTCTTTGTAACAAATCCACCAGCTTCAGCTTCTGCCATAGATTTATCTATCATAGCAAGATAATCTGCATTTCTCTTGGCTTTCAACATTTCATTATATTC
>CAVFAM010000427.1:0-3202 GCA_963620375.1 Bacteroidaceae bacterium | reverse complement strand
AGCTAAGATAGTGCATACCAGCATCTGCCAGACCTTTATCTGTCTGATACCATTTAAAATATCTCCCATAGAGTCACGATAAAACCATACCGCAAATATAAGAAGCGCAATGACCGCCAGTTTGCCAAGAATCTTTTTCTTTTGCATATTTATTTTCTTTCCTTTGGTGTACATTCATGTTTCAGGGTTATAATAAATACTATTATGCAGCAAATTGCAGAGGCTGCATCACTGATTGGCTCCGCAAAATATAATCCCATAATATGCTGTGTCGCATTAGGCAGTATAATTGCAAGTGGTGTAAGCAGTATTACTTTTCTGAGCAGGGCAAAAAACAGGGACTGCTTTGCTTTTCCAAGGGACAAAAAGCAGTTCTGGCTGCCAGTCTGAAGTCCGAACACCAGCATTCCTGCCATAAATATAGGCAGTACCTGGCTGCATATTCCTATAAGCTCTGCATCCGTCGTGAAAAGTCCTGCTATTTTTCCAGGAATAAGCATGGAAACAGATGTCAGCACAAATGAGAAGCCAAAAGCTATCCCTATTAAGGACATGGATGCCTTCTTCACCCTCTCCATATTTCTTGCACCATAATTGTAGCTGATTATTGGCTGTACTCCCGACGCAAACCCATTCATAGGCACTGAAATCATCTGCATTATGCTTTGTAAAATAGTGATAGAGCCCACATAGAGATCACCGCCAAACTTCTGTGCCTGACTGTTAAATACAACCGATATCAGGCTCTCTGTGGCTCCCATTATAAAAGGAGACACGCCCAATGCGCATATGCTTTTAAGCACCCGCATATCCAGCCGCATATTTTCTTTTTTTATTCTCAGTGTTGCCCTTCTGCCTGTCAGAAAACGCAGTACCCACACAGCACTGACTGCCTGGGCGATTATTGTAGCGTAAGCTGCTCCATTTACCCCCATATTCAGGGCAAAAATAAATATAGGATCCAGTATCATATTCACAACAGCTCCGATAATTATGGAAATCATTGCTGTCATGGCAGCTCCCTGTGTAGTTATATAGGCATTTAAGCCTATTGATATCATTACGAATATTGTACCACACAAATATATGCTGAGATAGGGTCCAGCGTACATATATGTGGCATCAGATGCCCCAAACATATACAGGAAGGGCTTCTTTATAATCTGGAATACAATAGTCAGTATAATTGATAAAATAATCAATGCACTGAAGCTGTTTCCCAATATTTTTTCAGCCTTTTTCCGGTCTCCGGCTCCCAATGCAATTCCCGCAAGTGGAGAGCCTCCCATACCAACCAGACTCGTAAATGCTGATATAAAGGTTATAATAGGAAAACACACACCTACCCCGGTCAATGCCTGTGCGCCACAATCCCTTATATGACCGATATAGACCCTGTCCACAATGTTGTACATAAGGTTTATGAACTGGGCAATAAATGTGGGTATTCCCATGATAAACATAGTCTTTACTATCGGACCATTTTTCAGTAAATCTTCTCTGTCTGCCTTACTGCTTACTTTCATTTTCTAACTCTCTCGTTCTAATTTACTTCTCGTTTTGTATTCTCCAGTCAATACATCTCTGCAAATAATCTACATATTCAGGATTTTTGCACATTCCTTTACCTTCTATATCAGAAATCTTTGCTACATCCATGTTATTACAGTCTGTAACCTTCATAACGATATTAAGCGGCTCCACGTCCGTATCATTACTTATATATGTTCCAATTCCAAAGGCTACATTTATTCTGTCATGGAGCTTGCGCCAGATATTGTCTGCCTTTTCAAAATCAAGACTATCGCTAAAGAGCAGGGTCTTTGTCTTTGGGTCTATGCCAAGTGACTCATAATGAGCTATCATTTTCTCCGCCCACTCAAATGGGTCACCGCTGTCGTGGCGCACTCCGCTGAAAAGTGTGGCAAATGTCAGCTGGAAGTCTCTCAAAAAGCACTCAGTTGTGATTGTATCTGTAAGGGCAGTTCCGTTTAAGACACCATATTCCTTTACCCAGGCATCAAGGGCATACCAGTTAGAATATGCAGGATTGTGCTTATGATTTCCCTGTCCTGTACACATAATCCACTCGTGCGCCATGGTGCCAACTGGCTTAAGATTGTACTTTTTAGCCAGATACACATTGCTTGTACCAACAAACTTAGAGCTTCCAAGTGAAGCCGCCTCGCCAAACTTCTTTACTGCCAGCTCCTGTGCCTCTGTAGACAGACGTCTTCTGAGCCCAAATTCGCTGAATGCACCAATCTGGTATTTTCCCTGTGCCAGCATCTCAATCTTTTCATCCAGGTGCTTCTCAAACTCTTCTATTCTCTTTTCATACTTACCAGACATTCTAAAGTAGACTTCATTCACAATAGCAAGCACCGGCACCTCATACATAGATGTGTTAAGCCATGTCCCTGTTGCCTCCACTCTAAGCCCCCAAGGTGCTGCATCATCAATGACAAAATCCTCATATCTAGGCTGCCAGAGTCTTAAAAAATCTACATAGCTCTCCTTAAGCCATGTGATTTTGCCAAGATAAGTCAGCTCATCCTCTGTAAAATGCAGCTCACAGTATGCCCTTATCTGCTCTCTTATCTCCTCACGCATCTCTTCTGTGAAATGCACATCCTCATTTCTGCACTTAAATGTCCATGTGGTCTTATAGTCAGAAAACTGGTGATATATTGCCTGTCCCATTGAAAACTTGTACAAATCCTGGTCTAACAGGCTGGTTATTATATTCTGGTATCTCATTAATATTCCTCTGCTCCCTATGTTATTCATATATATTATTGATATATTATTATTAAATCAGATAATATACAAAATTGCTGTCACTGATAGTCCTTCTGTCCACATAACAGCTTAACCTTACAGCAATTTCTGTCTTATATATCTATATTATATAATAGAAACCTGACACAGCTTCATCGCCTCAAGGGCTGTCCTGTGTGACTCTGGTGTAACACACGCACAGGCATCCTCAAATACACGGATTTCTGCCTCCGGGCAGTTCGCCTTTGCAATCATTACATTACTTATAACACATATTCCTGTGCACACTCCACAGAAATCAATTATAGCATCTTCTTTTTCATAAATTTCATGTAAGGTTGCACCCAGCTCTAGGCTTCCAAAGGTCGGTTTATTAATTATTTTGACATCTGCATCGCTGCATGTGGCTACAGCTTCTTTC
>CAVFAM010000426.1:0-3510 GCA_963620375.1 Bacteroidaceae bacterium | reverse complement strand
CTTATATGCCATGAACAGACGCATACGCTTGAGAGAAAAGCTTCCTTATCTGGCAATGGTTGTTTTCATGCTTATAAGCTTTTCAAATAATTATCTGGATTTTATCTGGCATGGACTGCACTTTCCTAATTCGCTGCCGGGCAGACAGGCATTTTTGTTTAGCTTTCTGCTTCTGGCTTTAGGCTATAGGTGCGTCATAGAGCATGAGGGAAACAGTGTACTGCATATTTGCATTGCAACAGCGGTTATTGCAGCAGTTTTGATAGCGGGAGCAGTGATAACGGACAGTGAGATTACAGACTTTTATTCCTTCCTCATAACAGGACTTTTTGTTCTTGCCTACAGCCTGCTTTTGGTGCTGCTACAGATAACCGGAAAGAGTAATAAAAAATATCTGGTCTCATTTATCTGGTTTATGGCGATTGCAGAGCTTACAATCAATATGGCTTGCAATGGCTTATATACCACGAGCAGAGTCCAGTATACCAAATACGAGAGCGATTATGAGAAAATTCTTGAGCTTGCAAAAGAGGATGCTTCCGGTGATTTTTACCGTATAGAGGATACAGAGCGGCTGACTAAAAATGATGACAGCAGATATGGTTATGCGTCAGCTACGCAGTTTTCGTCGCTGATGAATATAAATGTCAGCCATTTTTACCAGAGCCTGTATATGGAGGGAGGCAAAAACTTCTATTGCTATAATGGGGCGACACCAATAAGCTCAGCCATGCTCTCTGTAAGGTATTTTGTCTCTGACAGTGCCCTTGAGGAAAGCTCACTTAAGAGTCTTGTTGGAAGCTGTGGTAATTTATATTTATATGAAAACAAATATTGTCTGCCAATAGGCTTTACCATGGAAGAGTCTGCGATAGATAAGCTGACGCTGGATTCGGGAGCCAAAATATACAGCATAAATAATCTGGGCAAAAGTCTTGGAGCACAGGAGGACACTCTGACACCTGAATTGTGCAATGTGGATGTAGAGGCAGGAGAGACACGAATTACTTTTGACGAGGATGGCTATTACTATGCTTCAAGCATAAATTGTGAGTCAGATACCCTTACTATTTCAGATGACAAGGGCAGAAAAACAGGCTATTCAAAAACCAGCCACACATATTTGTTTGATTTGGGAGAGTACAAGGCTGGAGAGACGGTTACAATATCAAATAGCAATGCAGAAGAAATAGGCTTCAGTGTTTATAAGCTTAACTATGATGCAGTACAGACAGCTTATGAAAAGCTGAGCGAGAATAAGTTTGAGCTTTACAGCTATGATGACACCTCGGTAAATGGGCACATTGAGATGAAGGAAGCTGGAAGACTTATTTTTTCTATTCCAAGTGAAGAGGGCTGGAGCCTGTATGTGGATGGAAAAAAGACTGATATAACAGATTTTGAGGATACATTTATAAGTGTACATCTGGATAAGGGGAAGCATGAGGTCAGTCTTAAATACGAGACACCAGGGCTTAAAACGGGGGCAATGGTAAGTGCTGCCTGTGTGCTTTTATTTATTATTTCTGTTACAATTAAAAAATATATGACAGGAAGAAATGCTGCAAAAATAATTGCTGATAAGAATATAACAGAGGAATAAGGGGATAAATGGATAAAGAATTAAAGAACCTGCTAATAGAATTTTATACTGAACAGTACAGGGAATGTGCCAGGAGAGCAGGCACAAGAAACATAAAGACCAGCCACTATATGCACAGGCTTAATGCAAAGGCAAAATCCATATCAAGGGCTAAATTTTCGCCGAGTGAGAGGAATGCGTTGAACCATCTGCACCAGGATGTGAAAAGACTGGCTGTATTAGTCTATTATGTAGGAACAAAGCAGGCAAAGACGGTATTTAACAAGGAGATTATTCCACATCTTGTAAGGGTGGATTTTATGCTGATGGATGAGGATGCCTGCAGGCTTATAGATAAGACTTATTTAAAGGAGCTTGCAAAGGATAATGCAGGAGCCATATGCAATAAAAACTTTAAGGAACTCTATGAGGCAAAACGCAGATACAACCTCACCAGACAGATTGTGGATTTAGTGCCGGCGAGACCTGAGCAGGAGTTTCCAGAGGCGCTTGCCATGGACAGGCATTTTATCCTCCATATTGGACCAACAAACAGTGGAAAAACCTACAATTCATTGGAGAGATTAAAGACAGCAGAAAATGGCGTATATTTGGGACCTCTCCGCCTGCTGGCTCTCGAGGTCTATGAGAAGATGACAGATGACAGGGTACCCTGCACCATGCTTACAGGGCAGGAATGTATAGAGACCGCAGGAAGCAGGGTGACAGCATCCACCATAGAAATGCTGGATATTGATAAGGAATATGACATTGCCGTAATAGATGAGGCACAGATGGTTGCAGATGATGACAGGGGACACTCCTGGACAAGGGCTATTCTGGGAATCAGGGCAAAGGAAATACATGTCTGCATGAGCCCTGTCGCAGAAGCAGTTGTAACACATCTGATTAAGCTGTGTAATGATACTTATGAGATAAATAAATATGAGAGAAAGACAGAGCTTATATTGGAGGATAAGCCCTTTGACTTCCCGGGAGATGTGAAGGATGGGGATGCCTTTATTGTATTTTCCAAGAAATCTGTTTTGAATATCGCTGGAAGACTGGAGGAGCAGGGTATTAATTCCAGCGTTATATATGGAAGCCTGCCGCCTGAAATCAGAAGAAGACAGATTAATATGTTTAATTCTGGCGAAACGAGGGTGGTTGTCTCAACAGATGCAATCGGAATGGGACTTAATCTGCCTGTTAAGCGTATTGTATTCCTTGAGATGGAGAAGTTTGACGGTGTTTCAAGGCGGCCACTTGAGCTTAGTGAGATAAAGCAGATTGCAGGCAGGGCAGGAAGGTTTGGCATACACGAAGCCGGATATGTCACTGCCATGGGAGAAAAACAGCTTAAGTATCTTAAGAATATGTTTGACCAGAATGAGGAAGAAATAAGTGTAGTAAACTTAGGTTTTCCACAGGTGCTCTTAAATATGGATGCACCCCTTGACGTTATAATCAGGCTGTGGCATGACGAGGTGCCATCTGCGCCATTCAGGAAGATTAATGTTGATGAGATGCTGTTTTTATACAAGGAGGCTTATAGAAACAGGGTATTTATTGCAGATTTTGATGATAAATATATGCTGTATAAGATGATAACCTGTCCTGTGGATATTAAGGACAGGGAGCTTGTGAGCCAGTGGAAGAGATACTGCATGTCATATACGGCAGACATTTCACTGGAGCATCCTGACAGGAGGTCGAGATACCAGGAGCTGATGAAGCAGGAGTCTTATTATAAAAAGCTGGATTTGTACTATCAGATGTCTGTGCGGCTAGGTAAGCTTATAGATTCTGAATGGCTTGAAAATGAGAGAGATATGACACAGTCAAAAATAATGCAGCTTTTATCAAAGGATAAAAATGAATATATTCTAAGATGCAAGTACTGTGGCCGTATACTGCCTGTTGGCACC
>CAVFAM010000425.1:0-4339 GCA_963620375.1 Bacteroidaceae bacterium | reverse complement strand
TGCCACGACTGCACAGGCTGCTCAGACTGCTGTGAGGATATGGGAGCCTCCATCCTGATAGACCCATACGACATCTACCAGTTTAACCAGAACTATTTCACCTTTGACCAGCTCATGTCCCAGGGCTATGTGGAGTTAAGCCTTGATAAGGGGCTTATTATTCCTCATATTAAAATGTCGGATTTCACAAATGCCTGCCCATTTCTAAAAGAAAAGCGCTGCAGCATACACGATTACAGACCAGGCATGTGCAGGCTTTTCCCACTGGGAAGAGATTACACAGAGGGAAATCTGGAATATATCCTCCTAGATAAGAGCTGTCCTAAAACAGACCGCTCCAAGGTAAAAATCAATAAATGGATAGGCATAGAGCCTGCTAAAAAATACCATGACTATCTGCAGACCTGGCATGATTTCAGACGGCAGATGGCAGACATTATAGCACAAGCCTCCACAGAGCAGTCACAGGAGCTGACAATGAGGATTATGCATACCTTCTATGTATCAGGCTATACAGTCGACAGGGATTTCTATGAGCAGTTTAATGAGCGTGTTAACATGTATAAGAGAGCATTTGACCTGTAAATCAGCTTTACTACTACAAATTAGTTTACGCAAACCCAAACTTCCCACCTGAAAGTGTAAAATTAACCGGATGGCATACAGTTGTTTTCCAGAACAAAATATGAACTGCAACGAGGTTCCATAAACCTCCGAAACGGAAACACGCACAAGGATTTACATACCCTATCCACGATTACATCCCGTTGCTGCCTTCATATTTTTTCTGAAAAATACACTGTATGCCATCCGGTTTTCACAACCTATAAAGATGGGAAGTTTGCGAATCTAATTACTGCATCTGCAGCTCATACAGCTTCTTGTAAATTCCATCCTGCGCCAGCAATTCCTGATGCGTTCCCTGCTCTCTAATCTTTCCCTTATGCATAACCATAATACAGTCCGCATGCTGGATAGTTGAAAGCCTGTGGGCAACCATAATAGTTGTACGCCCCTCCATAAGCTTTTCCAGAGCCTCCTGTATGAGGATTTCAGTCTCAGTATCAATGTTTGCGGTAGCCTCGTCCATTACAAGTATGCTTGGCTTATGGGCAAGGGTTCTGGCAAAGGACAAGAGCTGTCTCTCTCCTGCGGAGAAGGTGGCTCCTCTCTCTGTAACAGGCTCATTGTAACCGCCCGGAAGCTTCTCTATAAATCTTGAAGCATTGACATACTCTGCTGCTTTTTTCACATCCTCATCTGTGATATCCTCGTCATGCAGCCTGATATTGTACTCGATGTCGCCCTCAAAAATAAAGACGTCCTGCTGCATCTGACCGATGGCACTTCTGAGCTGCTTCTTGCTAAGCTCCTTTATATCCACGCCGTCAATATATATGTGTCCCTTCTGGATATCATAATATCGTCCAATCAGGTTAAGTATAGATGATTTTCCCGCTCCTGTCGCACCTACAAAGGCAACCTTCTGTCCTGGTTCAATGACAAAAGACACATCCCTAAGGACATAGTTTTCATCATCATAGGCAAACCATACATGGTCAAACTCAATTCTGCCCTTGATTTCAGGCAGGATTACAGGATTTTCAATCTCATCTATAGAGAAGTCCTCATCCATAATTGTGAAAATCTTCTCAGCAGAAGCTATCGATGACTGTAAAGTCGAAAACTGCTCTGCAAGCTCCTGGATTGGGTCGAAGAAGGACTGTATATAGTTTGAAAAAATATAGAGTGTTCCCACTGATATAACTGAGGCGAATACCTCCTTGCTACCCACCCAGAGCACTATCATAAGTGAGAGCACACTCAAGATGTACATAAGGGGTCTGAACACCGCAAAAATAAACATTTCATTATAGGAAGCCCTGTAGAGCTTCTTGTTTTTGTCATGAAACTCCTCGTATTTTCTCTCCTCACGTCCAAAAATCTGTATGATTCTCATTCCAGACAGATGCTCAGACAAAAATGTATTTAAGTCAGTGAGCCTTGTCCTGTAGATTCTGTAGATTTTTCTCGCCATTCTCCTGAACAATACAGTGAGCAAAATCACTATAGGAAGCAGTATAAAGGAGAAAAGTGCCAGCTTGTAGTCATATACCAGCATGACTACTGCAAGTCCTATGATTTTTACTATATTTCTGAAAAGCTTAACCAGAATGTCAGAATACATCTCGTTTAAGGCTTCCACATCATTTGACACTCTTGTCACCAGCTTGCCAACTGGTGTCAGGTCAAAGTATCTGCTGCTTAAAGACTGGATATGGACATACAGCTCTTTCCTGACCTGGAGAATAATATTCTGTCCTGTCTTTTGGAGAATCCAGGTCTGGGCTATATTAAAGACAAGTCCCAGAGCCAGCACTATGCTGTATTTTATGGCTGTACTTACGATTACATCATAGTCACCATTTGCTTCAAATAAATTGATTGCATCGCCAATTAGAATAGGGCGGTAAAGGTCAAACCATGTGAGAATAAGCACAAGGATTAAAGCCAATGTCATCCAGAAAGCGTAGGGCTTTGCATATGACAGGAGACGCAGCAGGGCATTTCCCTTATACTTTGATTCGATACTGTCTTCATTCATTTTTGCCATGCTACATCACCTCCAATTCCTGCTCTAACTGCTGCTTCTCGCATATGTCTGCATAGAAGCCTCCAAGCTTCACCAGCTCCTCATGGGTGCCGTACTCTGTCATTCTGCCATCCTCAAGCACCATCACGTGGTCAGCCTTTGAAAGCGTAGAAATCCTGTGGGCAATGACAATAGTGGTCTTGCCCTTTCTAAGCCTTAAGAGATTCTCAAGAATCTGCTCCTCTGTATCTGTATCAACTGCTGAAAGCGAATCGTCCAGAATCAAAACAGATGCATCCATGAGAAGGGCTCTGGCAATAGAGCTTCTCTGCTTCTGGCCTCCCGACAGGGTGACTCCACGCTCTCCTACAACAGTCTTGTATTCGTCTGGGAAATCCATGATGTTATCGTGTATGCAGGCATCCTTTGCTGCCTGATGAATCTCATTTATAAGCTCTGGATGGTCGTCAATTCTCTCCTCAAGACCAAAGGCGATATTCTCTTCCAGAGTGTCAGAAAACATAAAGTTTTCCTGTGGTACATACGCCACATCCCTGTGCAGGACTTCAAGCGGATAATCTGTTATGGCTCTGCCATCGATTAAAAGCATGCCTTTTTCACAGTCATATATACGGAGCAGTAAATCCGCAAGGCTGGACTTGCCGCTTCCTGTTCTGCCCAGCACTCCAAGCATTTCGCCCTTTTTGATATGGACATTTATATCTGAAAGCACAGGGTCAGTGCCGTCTGGGTATGTGAAGGTGAGGTTTTTCATCTCGATATCACCCTCTATATGCATCTCCTGACCTGAAAGCCCCTCCGGTACCATGTCAACAATGTCTGGTTTTTCCAGAAAAATACTGCTGATTCTGCCCCAGGCTGCGGCAGCCTGACTGAAGATATTGATACAGTCACCAGTTGCAATCATAGGCCACACAAGCATGGTGATATATGAGTTAAAAGCCACAAACTGTCCGATTGACACCTGACCATCAAGCACCATCCTGCCCCCTGCAACCAGAGTGATAACGATACTGACACCTATTATTGCGTCAAGGGCTGGTCCAAATATGGCTCTCAGTTTTACAACTGCAAGGTTTTTCTCCTTGTTATCCTCACAGGCCTTCTCAAACTCATCAAAGTCCCTATCTTCCTGCACAAAGGCTTTTATAACCCTTATGCCTGCAAAGCTCTCCTGCACCTTGTCTGACAGATAAGAAAAGGCATCCTGCCTCTTAAGCTGTCTCTTTTTGGACTCTATTCCATAATAATAGCAGCCAAAGGCTATAAAAATCAGCGGAATAAAGGCTAAGGCTGTGAGCTTAAAATCCACATAGACAATCATTTTTACCAGCACCATGATAGTCATAATCACCGCATCAAAGGTGGTGATTACAGCCATGCCTGTTCCCATGCGGACAGCCTGTAAATCATTGGTAAAATGCGCCATCAAATCACCAGTCTTGTGACTGTTAAAGTATCTGGCAGACAGGGTCTCAAGATGACCAAACATGTCATCACGGAGCCTGTACGCAATACTTCTTGATGCGCCGATTATAAAATATCTCCAGCCAAATCTGCCCACCATCATGATGATTCCAGCTGCAAGTATTTTTTTGATTATGCCTATGACACCATCCATATCCAGTGTTTTGGCTGTAAGTCCGTCTATTATCTCACCTGTAAACTGTGGGATATAAAGGCTCGCCAAATCCACTGCCAGAAGCACAAGTATGCCTATCAGAT